>NZ_JBNNPK010000006.1:0-285371 GCF_050275675.1 Allobosea sp. NPDC003192 | reverse complement strand
TTCCCCGCGCCCAACACCTCCCGTACAATCCCCTCCCCCATCACCCATACGGGGCGGCCGTCCGGAGGTATGCCAGAGGCTGGGTGAGGGTCGGCGCCTGCGGGCGGGGGTTACGCCCCGCTCCCGGGAGGCTTCGGGGCACCGCCCCTCTCAGGACAAGGCGCGGGGAACCCCTCTCCCGGATGGGAGAGGGGCAGGGGTGAGGGCCCGCCGCCGGCTGTTGAGGCAAAGCGGTGGCCGCTGCACCTTCTCCGGAAACGGCAGGCCCTCATCCGGCGCTCCGCGCCACCTTCTCCCATCCGGGAGAAGGCAAGAGGCGTCGCGTTTCCCCCGCCATCCCGTCATGCTCGGGCTTGTCCCGAGCATCCACGTCTTGCGTCGTGAATTGCAGGCTCCGGCCTGCGAAATGCCGCTCGCTCGGCCGTTCCGGCGTGAAGACGTGGATGGCCGCCACAAGGGCGACCATGACGGGAGCGGTAAACTTGATTGTTGAGGCAAGGCGGTTGCCGCTGCTCCTTCTGCGGCAAGCGCAAACCCTCATCCGGCGCTCCGCGCCACCTTCTCCCATCCGGGAGAAGGCAGGGTCGCGGTTCCCTCGCCTCGCCGCCGAACCTCCGCACCTTGCGCTGCTCCGCTGGCTCAGGCGTGCGCCTCGCGCCAATGCGGATAGGTGACATAGGCGGTCAGGGCGCCCTCCTCCTGCGTGCGGATGGTCACCTTTTCGCCCTTGGGCATGTGGACGATGTCGCCGGGGCCGGCGGCCAGCGTGCCATAAGCCGTCTCGACCGAAAGCCGGCCTTCCAGCACGATCATGACGTCGTCGACCGCCATCGTCTCGGCCAGGCTCTGGCCGGGTCCATAGCGGCCATAGCCGATGGTGATCGGCCCGCCATGGCGCTCGTCGACGAGATTGCCGACGAAGATGTCGCCCTCCTGTCCGGGAGAGCGTTCCAGCGACGCGTCGCTGAGGGTGAACCTGCGGACCTTCATCATCGTCTCCATGCTGTGCCTGGTGCATGGACTACGAAGAGGCGGCGGGGTTGTTCCCCGGGGGTGGGCCTAGGGTGGGCGCGGGAGCCGCGACGGAGAACCCCTCTCCTGTAAGGAGAGGGGCAGGGGTGAGGTGTTCGGGAGGGAGATCGCAAGCCGCAACGATGCCACGGTGAGCCCTCGCGGAACTGGTCTAATGGCCTACACCTCACCCTGCCCTCTGCTTACAGGAGAGGGTTTGCCGTTCCGGTTCCGCAACATTCCAGGACACGCGCTGAAATCTTATCCCCGCCGCCAAAACCTCCCGTATGATCCCCTCGCCCATCACCCATACGGGGCGGCCGTCCGGAGGTATGCCAGAGGCTGGGTGAGGGTCGGCGCCTGCGGGCGGGGGTTACGCCCTGCTCCCGGGAGGCTTCGGGGCACCGCCCTGGGGACACTACGATCCCTGTGCGAGGAGCTCGCTAGATGAAGCGGCTGCAGCGGCCGCCGTGATGGCCCGAGGGAGCGACGACCCGAAGAGGGGACCTGGCTTCCAATGGCATCGCGGCACGGCCAGCAGCCGGCTTCGCAGAAGCGCGGCCCGGAGCTTTAAAATCGCCGAAGGCGGAGCGCCACGGGGCGTGCGGATGAGGCTTCATCCGCGCCGCTTCCTGGCTCAACGGAAGCGGATCTCACGACGCGCCTCGCGGCGCTCCGCCAGCCCCGTATTCTGAAGCGCCCGCAGGCAGCCTGCGGGCGGGGTTTGGCGCGTGGGTGACGGAGGGGCGCGGGAAGCGCGACGGAGAACTCCTCCAGCCGCTACCGCCTCCCAGCGGGCATTCGCAAAAGCCGCTGCTCACCAGGCGAGCCGCGGGCTCGTCGGCGCACGCCGATTTCCTGCCCTGGGCCAATTTGCCGCCCCAAACCTGCCATGCCCCTAACTCGCCATTAACCACAATTGGTCAATTGGTCGGATCGGCAGTGGCTTCGCGCAGGCTGAACCTGTGCGGGTGCGAGGGTGGCAAACCATGCGGCTGATCGTCGGCGCAATCATCGTCTTCGTCTGCGTCTTCGGCAGTTTCGCGGCCATGGGCGGCCACCTCGAGGTCCTCTGGCAGCCGTTCGAGTTCGTCATCATCCTCGGCGCAGCGATCGGTGCCTTCATCATCGGCAATCCCGCGCCGGTCCTCAAGGCCGTGCCGTCCATGCTCGGCACGATCGTGAAGGGCCCCAAATACACGCAGGAATGCTATGTCGAACTGCTGGGGATGCAGTACTCATTGTACAAGCTCGTCAGGCAGAAGGGCATGCTCGCGGTCGAGGAGCACATTGAGAATCCGAGCGGCTCGACGCTGTTCAATGCCTTCCCGACGTTTGCGGCGAACCATCATGCGGTCGAGTTCGTCTGCGACTACATGCGCATGTTGACGCTGGGCGCCAACAACGTCCACGAGATCGACGCGCTCATGGACGAGGAACTGGAGACGCACCACCAGGAGCAGGAGCGTCTCGTTTCGGCCATGCAGTCGATCGCCGACGGAACACCGGCGCTCGGCATCGTCGCCGCCGTGCTCGGCGTGATCAAGACGATGGGGGCGATCAAGGAGCCGCCGGAGGTGCTGGGACACCTGATCGGCGGCGCGCTCGTCGGCACCTTCTTCGGCGTCTTCGTCGCCTATGGCTTCTTCGCGCCGATGGCGGCGTCGCTCAAGAGCACCTTCGAGGCGGAAGCCAAATACTTCCTGTCGCTCAAGGCGGGTCTGCTCGCCCATATCAGCGGCCAGCCGCCGGTGATGGCGGTCGAATTTGCCCGCAAGGCTCTGATGAGCGAGGTTCGCCCGACCTTCAACGAAGTGGAAGCGGCAACCGCCAAACTGTCCGGCTAGATCCGGCCCAATCTCCAGCAGGGACCCGATGACCAAGCCCGCCCAGCAGATTATCGTCAAGAAGGTCAAGAAGGCCGCCCATGCACACCATGGCGGCGCCTGGAAGATCGCCTATGCGGACTTCGTGACCGCCATGATGGCGTTCTTTCTGCTGATGTGGCTGATCAGCATGACGACGCAGGAGCAGAAGGAAGGCTTGGCGGAGTATTTCGCACCGGGGGCTGTGAGTCCCAGCACCAGCGGCGCTGGCGGCATGCTGTGGGGTAGCGCCCTCGACAAATCAGGCAGCAAGCCGTTGACGCCGCGCGAGGTGGCGATGGGCACCACCAAGCAGGAGGACAAGGCGCGCCAGGCCAACTCTGGCGCCGCCGACCGCGACGTCAACCGCACGGCTGCCGCCCAGCAGGCCAACCACAGCGCGATAGCCAGCCTCCGGCAGACGCTCCAGAGCATGCCCGAAATTGCCGATCTGTCGCGCAACATCGTGATCGAGCCGACCAAGGAGGGGCTGGATGTCGCCCTCATGGACGAGTCCGGCCGCTCCATGTTCCCCGAGGGCTCGGTCCAACCCTATCCGAGCACCCGTCGCGTGCTGGAGACGCTCGCTCCCACTCTGCGCCGCCTGCCCAACCGCCTGGCGATCACCGGCCACACCTCCGCCGCGCGCCCGGGCTCGACGGTAGGCGCCGAGCCCTGGAGCCTGACCACCGGGCGCGCGCTCGCCGTCCGCGAGATCCTGTCCGGCGCAGGGTTCCCCAACGACCGCTTCGCTTCCGTGGTGGGGCGCGCCGACACCGAGCCGGTCTTCCCCGACAATCCCTACATCGCGCCAAACCGGCGGGTGAGGATCACGCTGCTCAGTGAAGAGCCGCCATTGCCCCCGAACCACTTTCGCTGAACACATCGCCTCCCCGCGGCGCCTTCGCCTGCCTTGGCGCGCAGAGACGGAAGCTGCCCGCGCCCTTCCGTCGCACGGCATTGTGAGGGTCTTGTTTACGCCTTGTTAAACCGCTCTTGGACATCCCTGCGATGCAAACAGGAGATGACCCGATGATCAGACTGGCCCCTCTCGCGGCGCTCAGCCTTCTTTCGGCCACAGCCTCGGCTTTCGCCGCGCCGGCCCAGCCACTCGGCCAGTTCAAGCAGTGGAACGCGGCCGCCTATGACGGCGATAGAGGCAAGCGTTGCTATATCGTCTCCTCGCCGAATGCCGAGACACCTGCGACCTTGCGTCATGGCGACGTGTTCTTCTTCGTGCAGACCGCACCGAATGCGCAGGCCCGCACCGAGTCGAGCTTCCAGACCGGCTATGATTTCGCCAAGGATTCGACCGTCACCGTGACGATCGGCGACGACACCTTCCGCATGTTGACCTCAGGCAACAATGCCTGGCTGCAGCGGCTGGAGCGCGAGGGCGAACTGCTCGCGGCGATGAAGGCCGGCGACGAGATGGTGCTGGCGGCGCGCTCGGCCCGCGGCAACGAGACCAGCTACACCTTCTCGCTCGAAGGCGTGACCGCAGCGTCAAGGCTGCTGGAGCGCTGCAGCTGACGACGCCTTGCCGTCATGGTCGGGCTTGTCCCGACCAGCCACCTCTTCCCTTGTGAAGCGTGGCGTCCAAGACGTGGATGCTCGGCACAAGGCCGAGCATGACGCGGCGAGTTAGAGCACGCCGTGGCGCTCGAAAACCGAACGCAGGCTGTTCCCGGCGAGCAGCTCCTCGCGGGTCGAGTCCTCGGCCTCGATCTTGGCCAGCGCCAGCCGGATCGCCTCGGGCGCGATGGCGCGGGGCACGATGACGACGCCGTCGACGTCGCCGAAGACGAAGTCGCCCGGCGCGACGCGGGCGCCGCCCAGTTCGACCGGCTCGTCGGCGGCCATCATCTCGGCCCGGCCCTTGGTGTCGAGCGGGCCGATGCCGCCATGGAAGACCGGGAAGCCGAGCTCGCGGATGCGGCGGACATCGCGCACCAGCCCGTCGGTGAGGCAGCCGGCGGCGCCTCGCACCGCCGAGGCGGTGGTGAGCAGCTCACCCCAGGGCGCAATCCGGTCGGTCGGCCCGTCGCAGGCGAGCACGGGGATCTCACCGGGTTTGAGGCTGTCGATCAGGTCCATCTCGAGGGCGTAAGGATTGTGCCCGACCGGGAGGTGGTAGCGTTTCATGTAGAGGCCGGTGCGGGCGAAGCCGCAGAGTATGCTGGCCTCGTCGAGCGGCCGCACGAAGGGCTTCACCGCCTGGTCGGGATGACCGAGCTCGTCGAGCACATCGGAGAGCACTGCCGAATAGAGCCGGCCCTTCAGCCCGGCGAGATCGAGTTCCCTGGCCAGATCCGGCATGTACTTCCCCTCTCCTATAATAGAGGGGAAAGCTTCCGGGCGCGCCGGCGGCGGGTCAAGCCGTGGCCGCTGCGTGGGATGGAACAGCGCCGCCGGTCAGGTGCGCGGCGCGAGGATCGCGGCCCGGAGCAGCAGATAGAGCAGCAGCCCGTTCAGCAGGTGCCAGCCCCAGTGCAGGCCGAATGGAACCGCTCCGCAGAGCACCGAATCGAGCGAACGGAAGCTCAGCGATGCAGCGAAGGCGAGGCCGGCGACGGCTATGCGCGTTCCTGTGGCGCCATCACCCCGCAGCCTTGCCGCCAGCGCGACGCCGGCGAGGCCGATCAGGAAGCCGGCATAGCCGGCCGAACCGCGCATGCCGGCGGGCAGCAGCGGCGAGAGCACCGAAGCCAGGCCGAAGCAGGCGGCGAGAAAGAGCAGCGCCCCAACCGCAGCAGCCAACGGAGACAGACCCAGGAACCGGTTGAGTGCCAGGCCGAAATAACAGAGCGCGAAGAGCTGGATCGGCACGACATCGGCCAGCAATGTCCAGCGCTGCGGCATGGTGTGGAATAGGAAGGAGCCGACGCCGATGACCGCGACCAGCGCCGTCAGCCCCTCGACAGGCCAATCGCGATGCCGCTGCCGGTGCAGCAGCGGGAAGGCCAGCAGCGCCGCCAGCAGGAAGGCGACATTGCTGACCGCATTGAGCGGCTCGGCCCAGAAGGCGCCGTCGAGCCGTTCGCAATAACTCGAGCCCTGCATGCCCTGCCCCGCACCTGTCCAGATCGCCGAATCACGCCCCTGACGTCGTGTGCGACCATGACATCCGTCGGCAAAACCGGCGTGACTGTTGCCGAATCCACCCATGGTGAACAGAGCGTTACGCGGCCCTTCAGCCCGGCAACCAATGCTGCAGTGCAAATCGCATGGCGGAGCGTGGCGGTTCTGCACGAAATCGCGGCACCCAGTAGGGCGCCGCGAATGCACGCTCCAGGTCGCCTAAAAATTAGGCCAAATTTTCATTGTTCTGACAAAATCGTTAAGCGCTCTGCGCGGGTCTGGAGCCGTTTCCAAACGATCTCTTAATTCGCCATGCATCAAAAGCATAACGGAACTGATGCCACGCCACTGTGAGAAGCACGCTGACCTCTCTATATGCAGTGCACAACGAATTCATCGCTGTCGGGGCCCAAGCCCCGCAAAACCAAAAGGTTATCACCATGTTCCTGTCCATGATCGCTTCCAAGATCCGCGCCTATCTTCGCTATCGCGAGACCGTCCGCGAGCTGTCCCGCCTCACCGACCGTGAGCTCGACGACCTCGGCCTGTCGCGCTCGGACATCCAGTACGTCGCCCGCACCCACGCGACGGCCTGATTTCAAACCTCTCAGGTTTGACGAGTAGTTTCTCCTAGACCCCGCGTTCCTCCCCTCAGGGTCTGGTCGAAGAGCGAATGCCCGCTTCCGAGCGGGCATTTTGCGTTTCTGAGCTCTGATTCGTCCCAACGCCCTTGACCTCGGACGCTGCCGCGGACACATCGCGGCCATGACAGCATCCAGCACAATCGCACCCATCCATGTCGTCGGCGGCGGCCTCGCCGGTTCGGAAGCCGCCTGGCAGATCGCCGAGGCCGGCGTTCCCGTCGTCCTGCACGAAATGCGCCCGGTGCGCGGCACCGACGCCCACAAGACCGAAGGCCTCGCCGAGCTGGTCTGCTCCAACTCCTTCCGCTCGGACGATTCGTCCTCCAACGCCGTCGGCCAGCTGCATTGGGAGATGCGCCGGCTCGGCTCGCTGATCATGAGCAAGGGCGACGCGCACCAGGTTCCCGCGGGCGGCGCGCTCGCGGTCGACCGCGACGGTTTCTCCGCGGCCGTCACCGCGGCGCTCGAAGCCCATCCCAATGTCACCATTGAACGCGGCGAGATCGCCGGGCTGCCGCCGGCCGAATGGGACAAGGTCATCGTCGCGACCGGCCCTCTGACCTCGCCGTCGCTGGCCGAGGGCATCCGCTCGCTCACGGGAGCGGGCGAACTCGCCTTCTTCGATGCGATCGCACCGATCGTCCATTTCGATTCGGTCGACATGGACGTCGCATGGTTCCAGTCGCGCTACGACAAGGCTGGCCCGGGCGGCACCGGCGCGGACTACATCAACTGCCCGCTCGACCGCGACCAGTACGAGGCCTTCATCGACGCTCTGCTCGCAGCCGAGAAGACCGAGTTCAAGGAATGGGAGGGCACGCCCTATTTCGATGGCTGCCTGCCGATCGAGGTGATGGCCGAGCGCGGCCGCGAGACGCTGCGCTGGGGGCCGATGAAGCCGGTCGGGCTGACCAACAAGCACAATCCGACGGTGAAGGCCTATGCCGTGGTCCAGTTGCGCCAGGACAATGCACTGGGCACGCTGTTCAACATGACGGGGTTCCAGACCAAGCTGAAATATGGCGAGCAGGCTGCGATCTTCCGGATGATCCCGGGACTTGAGAATGCCGAGTTCGCCCGGCTCGGCGGCATCCACCGCAACACCTATCTCAACTCGCCAGAGCTGCTCGACCCACAACTGCGCTTGAAGGCCGACCCACGCCTGCGCTTCGCCGGGCAGATCACCGGCTGCGAGGGCTATGTCGAGAGCGCCGCGATCGGCCTGCTAACGGGGCGGCTCGCTGCGGCCGAGCGGCTCGGTAAACCGCTCGAACTGCCGCCGGCGACGACCGCGCTCGGGGCGCTGGTCAACCACATCACCGGCGGGCACATCGTCACCATCGACGAGGGGCCGCGTTCCTTCCAGCCGATGAACATCAATTTCGGCCTGTTCCCGCATATCGAGGGCGTGGCGACGACGGGGCCGGACGGCAAGCGCCTGAAAGGCCCGGCCAAGAGCGTCGCCCGCAAGCAAGCGCTGACCGCGAGGGCGAAGGTCGCGCTGGATGGTTGGGTTAGCGGTGTGAGCGCACAGGCGGCGGAGTGATCCGCGAGATCCCCTCTCCTGGAAGGAGAGGGGTGGGGGTGAGGTGTTCGGAGCGGAAACGTTGGCCGGAACCTCACTGCGCAATCAGGTCCCGCGGAACTGGTCCGATCTCCTACACCTCACCCTGCCCTCTCCTTACAGGAGAGGGTTCCCCGCGCTCTATTCTTGACCCGTGAGGTCTACGCCCGCGCCGCGCGCCACAGCGTCCATTGCCGCTTGAGCGGCGAGAGGCCGATGATCGTCCGGTAGGGGTCGTAGCCTCGCCGCTCCATCTGCTTGAGATAGGGCTCGACCAGCGCGACGGGCAGAAAGGCCGGCCGGATCGCCGCCGGCACGGTGGCGCTGAGGTCGTTGAGCTTGCGCAGGTGGATACGCGCCAGCGCCCGCATCTCCTTCAACGAATAGATCAGGCCCGGCCCGCCACGGCCGCGCACGATGTCCTCGCGGGTGACACCATTGCGGCTGAGAAGGTCGGCCGGCAGATAGACCTGGCCGCGCGCCGCATGCCAGGGGAAGGCGCGCATCAGCCCGGCGAGCGCATAGGCGACGCCGGCATGGCCGGCAGCAGTCGCGCCACCGGGATCGCGGCCTTGCCCGAGCACCAGGCAGGCGAGCCGGATCAGCGCGCTCGAGGTTTCGCCGGCATAACCTTCGAGATCGGAGAGCGCGGGCATCGGATCGTCATAGAGATCAAAGACGCGCGCCTCGATCAGGCCCGAGAGCGGAGCGATCGGCAGGCGAAAACGCCTGACGGTGTCGAGCAAGGCCTGCGCGACCGGATGGCCCGGCGCGGGCGCATCCGGACCAGCTTCCAGCACGTCGCGCCACCATTGCAGGCGGACCTCGCCGGGCAGCGGCTCGCTGACCTGCTCGCGCACGCGGGCGATCTCGTGGCTGAAGGCATAGAGCGCGAACAGGCCGGGCCTGAGCGCCTCGGGCGCATAGAGCGAGGCGATGTAGCGATCGGGATCGTGCTCGCGCACCAGCGCCAGGCAATGGCCATAGGCCTGGGAGAGCGGGCCCGGCGCAGTGCCGGCGCGGTCCTCGGTTTTCGTGGTCATGCACCCTCCCCGCTCCCGCCGCCACGCAGGTCGAAGCGTCGGCAGTCTAGGCCGGGTCGGCTGGCTTGGCTACGCGGGAGCGGCATGGCTGGTTGCATTTGATCGATACCCGTCATTGCGAGGAGCAAAGCGACGAAGCAATCCAGGGGAACGTCGAGCGCTGCCGCCTGTGGATTGCTTCGCTGCGCTCGCAATGACGGGTCTGTCTCACTCAACCGCGATCAGCGCCGCGGCGACACGCCGCTCCTCGCCGACCAGGACGTTGTAGGTGCGCGCGGCGGCAGGCGTCGCCATCGCCTCGACGGTAATGCCCGCGGCCTTGAACGGATCGCGCAGCGCGGGCGGCAGGAAGGCGATGTCGTGGCCAATGCCGAGGATCAGAAAATCGATCGTCTCGGCTTCGTCCAGGACGGGCTGAAGGCTCTCCAGCGTCACCTCGGCGAAGGAGGTGACCGGCCAGATCCGGATGCCGGAGGGTGTCGCGAGGATCGAGCCGCGATGGCTCATATCGGCAAAGCGGAAGCCCCCGGCACCGAAGGCGTCGAGCTGGTAGCGACCCGGGACGAAGCCGTCGAAGCGCTGCGCCACCAACCCTCAGACCCGCGCCTTGGCCTCGGCCAGTTCCTCGCTCTGGTCGAGGCGGCCGGCGCGGACGTCGAGATAGAGCAGCACCGGCGTCGAGACGAACATCGCCGAATAGGTGCAGACCATCACACCGAACAGCATGACGAGCGCGAAGCCCTCGATCGCCGTGCCGCCGAAGAAGACCAACGCGACCAGCGCGAGAATGGTTGTGGTCGAGGTGATCGCGGTGCGCGACAGGGTCGAATTGACGGATAGGTCGAGCAATTCCGGGATCGGCATTGTCTTGTAGCGGCGCAGCAGTTCGCGCGTGCGGTCGAACACCACGACCGTCTCGTTCAGCGAGTAGCCGACGATGGTCAGGATCGCCGCGATCGAGGTCAGGTTGAACTCGAGCTGCGTGATCAGGAAGAAGCCCATGGTCAGCACGATGTCGTGCATGGTGCCGACGATCGCGCCGATGGCGAGCTGCATCTCGAAGCGGAACCAGAGATAGACCAGCACGCCGACGATCGCGAGCACGACACCGAGCGTGCCGGCCTGAACCAGCTCGCCCGAGACGCGCGGGCCGACCGTCTCGACGCGGCGGAACTCGTAATTGGCCGAGAAGGCTTCGCGCGCCTTGGTCACCACCGCCTGCTGCGCGATCTCGCCGCCGGGCTGCAGCGCAAAGCGCATGGAGAGGTCGCCGGCACTGCCGAATTCCTGGACCTCGACCTCACCGAAGCCGAAGCTGTTGGCGGTCTGGCGAACCTGGGCGATATCGGGCTTGCCGCTCTTGGCCTGCATCTCCATCAGCGTGCCGCCGCGGAAATCGATGCCGAAATTGAGGCCGACCGTCAGGAACAGGACCAGCACCAGCACGGAATAGGCGGCCGAAAACGGATAGGCGAGCCGCCGCCAGTGGACGATGCGGAACTTGGTATTGTCGGGAACGATGCGAAGCAGGCGCATGGTTTTTCTCTAACTCCTGGCCTGCGGACTCAGAACGGAAGGGCCTTCGGCCGCGCCCAGCGATACCAGAGCGCGATCAGCATGCGCGTCAGCGTCACCGCGGTGATGACCGTGGTCAGGATGCCCAGGATGAAGACGACGGCGAAGCCGCGCACCGGGCCGGAGCCCAGGGCAAACAGGGCGACCGCCGCGATCAGCATGGTGACATTGGAGTCGATGATCGTGGCGAAGGCGCGCTGGAAGCCGGCCTCGAGCGCCGAGACCAGCGATCTGCCCAGATGCGATTCCTCGCGCATGCGTTCGTAGATCAGCACGTTCGAATCGACCGCTGTGCCGATGGTGAGGACGATGCCGGCGATGCCGGGCAAGGTCATGGTCGCCCCCAGCAGGGACATCAAGCCCAGGATCAGGCAGACATGGACCAACAGCGCGATGCTGGCGATGATGCCGAACAGCCCGTAATTGCCGATCATGTAGAGGATGACCAGCACGGTTGCGATCACCGTCGCCATCTTGCCGGCCTGGATCGAATCCTGGCCGAGGCCGGGGCCGACGGTGCGCTCCTCGACGATCGTCATCTTCGCCGGCAGCGCGCCGGCGCGCAGCAGGATGGCGAGGTTGTTGACCGCCTCGACGGTGAAGTTGCCGGAAATCTGGCCGGAGCCGCCGGTGATCGGCGACTGGATGACCGGGGCCGAGATCACCTTGTTGTCGAGCACGATGGCGAGCTGGCGGCCGAGATTTTCGGTCGTCGCCTGGCCAAAGCGTTGGGCACCGCGGATGTTGAAGCGGAAATTGACGATCGGCTGGCTGGTGCGCTGATCGAAGGCCGGCTGGGCATCGATCAGGTCCTCGCCCTCGACGATGACCTGCCGGCTGATCGGGATCGGCTGGCCGCCCTGGTCCTGCGAAGGCAGCATGTCGACGTCGCCGGCATTCGCATCCGCGACCATGCGGAACTGGAGCTTGGCGGTCTCGCCGAGGATCTGCTTCAGGCGCTGCGGATCCTGCAGGCCCGGTACCTGGACCAGGATGCGGTCGAGGCCCTGGCGCTGGATGTTCGGCTCGGTGGTGCCGAGCGCGTCGACGCGCCGGCGCAGCACTTCCATCGCCTGCTCGACGGCGCGGCGGATGCGCTCGTTCGCTCCGGCTTCGGTGACGTTGAGCTGGATCAGCCCGTCGGGGTTCTCGGTGACCTCGATCGACTGGTTGCCCGACGGCCCGAAGGCGCCGAAGGTGCCGATCGGCTGGGCGAGCTCGCGGAACTTCGGCATCAGCTTGGCGCGGTCAGCCTGCTCCGGCACGCGCAGCTGCACGCCGCGCGGGGTCAGGCCGATGCCGCCCTGCAGGCCGACACGCTCCTCGCGCAGGATGCGGCGGACATCGTCGCGCAGCTGCGTGACCTGACTGCGGATCAGGTCGGCGCGGTCGATCTCGAGCAGGACGTGCGAGCCGCCCTGCAAATCGAGACCGAGCGTCATCGCATGGATCGGCAGCAGGAAGCGCGGAATCCAAGCCGGCGCGCCCTGCTCGATCGCCTTGCGGGTCTCGGGCGAGAACAGGTTCGGCACGGCGAGCCCGCAGCCGAAGACCAGCACGAGCAGAACGAGAATGACCTTGCGGGCCTGGAGACGAAGCATCTGTATGAACAGCCTTGTTGGCGGGCGCGGGCGCCTTCAGGCCCCGCGCCTCACGGCCTTCAGCTCTTGACCGGCTCGCCCTTGGCGCGCACGTCCGACACCATGCCCTTCAGGATGCGCACGCGCACGCCATCGGCGATCTCGGCCTCGATCTCGGCATCGTCGATCACCTTCGAGACCTTGGCGATGATGCCACCCGAGGTGACGATGGTGTCGCCGCGGCGCACGTTCTTGATCATTTCCTGATGCGTCTTCACCCGCTTCTGCTGCGGCCTGATGATCAGGAACCACATGATGATGAAGATCAGGACGAACGGAACCAGCGACATCAGCACGTCGTTGGTGCCGCCGCCTCCAAGGCCCTGGGCAAAAGCGGGGGTGATCACGGGAAGGCTCCTTCACGTCACCGCCGATTGACGGCCGGCCGGCGCGGGGGGTTGCAAAATCGCGCGGACTATAGCCAGCGATATCGTGAAATCAATCGAAAGCGGCCAGCTTCCCGGCTGCATCCCCCAGCTAAGGTGTCGCTGCCCTGCGCGCAATGGCCTTGCGTCCGAAGGCCCTGCGGCGTTATGAGCGTACCGTACCGTTCGGTACACCACATTAGCGGACTAGCTGCGATGACCGACACCGCCACCGATCCGACGCTCGCCACCCTGCTGCGCATCGCCGACGCGCTCGAGCGGATCGCTCCTCCGGCCAAACGCAAGGCCGACCTCACCGCCGCCGACGCCTTCGTCTGGCATGCGGCCGGCCATGAGCTTGCGCCGGTCGCCAAGGTGAACCGCGTCGCGCTGTCGTTGCTGCGCGGCGTCGACCGGGTGCGCGACACGCTCGCCGAGAACACCGAGCGCTTCGCCCGCGGCTTGCCGGCCAACAACGTCCTGCTCTGGGGCGCGCGCGGCATGGGCAAATCGTCGCTGGTCAAGGCGGTGCATGCCGACACCAACAAGCGCCTGCCGGCCGGCGCCCTCCCCCTCAAGCTGATCGAGATCCATCGCGAGGACATCGAAAGCCTGCCGGTGCTGATGGGTCTGCTCAAGGCCGATCCGCACCCTGCCATCGTCTTCTGCGACGATCTCTCCTTCGACGGGCAGGACACCTCCTACAAGTCGCTGAAGGCGGCGCTCGACGGCGGCGTCGAGGGGCGGCCCGAGAACGTCGTGTTCTACGCGACCTCGAATCGCCGGCATCTGCTGGCGCGCGAGATGGTCGAGAATGAGCGCTCGACGTCGATCAATCCGGGTGAGGCGGTGGAGGAGAAGGTCTCGCTGTCGGACCGCTTCGGCCTCTGGCTCGGCTTCCACAAGTGCAGCCAGGACGAGTATCTGGCGATGATCGACGGCTATGTCGGCCATTTCGGGCTCAAGGTCGAGCCGGAGCAGCTGCGGCGCGAGGCCTTGGAATGGGCGACGACGCGCGGCTCGCGCTCGGGGCGCACCGCCTGGCAATACATCCAGGACCTGGCCGGGCGCCTGGAGACGAAGCTGGAGGGGTAAAGGCGTCATTCTCGGACGGAGCGAAGCGCAGATCCGAGAATCTCGTGACGAGAATGGCGCCAGCCAGTGCCTCTTCCAAACAGAGATGCTCGGGTCGAGCCCGAGCATGACGCGCTTCTCAAAAAAGCAAAACGGGGCGGCCTTTCCTGGGACCGCCCCGCCTCGTATCGACCGGCGGGGTCTCGCGAATACCGGCCGAAGATTGAACCGGGATCAGTTGCTGCTGCTGAGATAGGGCATCGGGTCGACCGGGGTCGAACCCTTGCGCAGCTCGAAGTGCAGCTGCGGCGAGTTGACGTTGCCGGACTGGCCCGACTTGGCGACGACCTGGCCGCGCTTGACCTGCTCGCCGCGCTTGACGTTGAGCTCGCCATTATGAGCGTAGGCCGAGACGTAGCCGTTCGGGTGACGGATCAGCACGAGGTTGCCGTAGCCCTTGAGCTCGCTGCCGGCATAGGCGACGACGCCGCCCTCAGCCGCCTTGATCGGCGTGCCTTCCGGCACCGCGATGTTGATGCCCTCATTGCCGCCCTTGCCGGCATAGCCGGCGATGACGCGGCCGCGGGCCGGCCAGCGGAACTCGGCGCCGGACGAGGCCGGCTCCTCGGCCTTGGGCAGGCTCGCCGTGGTCTGCGGCTCGGCCGCCTTCGGCTCCGGAGCGGGAGCGACGACCTTCGGCTGCGCGGTGATCCTTTCAGCCGGAGCGCTGGCGACGACCGGCGCGGCGGGCTTCGGTCTGACCTGCTGGGCAGCTGGAGCCGGCAACGCCGCAGTCTTGGTCTCAGTTGCGGCCTTGGCGGCAGCCTTGGCCTTGGCCTCGGCGGCGAAACGGGCGCGGGCCTCGCCCATGCGCTTGGCGTCGGCCGCAGCCTTCTCCTTGGCATCGGCGGCGGCCTGAGCCCGGACATCGACGGCCGCCACCTTCGGGGCAGCGCTCGGCCTGCCCGGCGCGGCGGCGACCGGACGCGACACCGGCGGCGGAGCGAGGCGGGGCTGCTCGAAACGGTTGTCGCTCGGAGCCGGCTGGCGCGCCGCAGCCTGGGCGCCACCGCCATTGTAGACCGGGACGACGATGCGCGAGCCCGGCGTAACCTCGCCGGAGAGCCCGTTGGCCTGCATCAGCGCGGAGCGCGGCACGCCGTAGCGGCCGGAGATCACCTCGAGCGTCTCGCCATGGGCGACCACGATGGGGGTACCGCCCTGGGCGCTCCAGCCGGCAGACGAGCCGGGCGCGCTCGGCGCGGGAGCCGCCATTGGCGCGGGGCGCGATGCAACGGACGCGGCCGGCGGCGGCAGCGGCTGGCTGCGCACGCCCGGATTACCGGAGACGGAAGCGGTCTCGTAGGACTGGCGCGGCGGATTGCGGCCGATTGAGCCGGTGGTCGCCGGATCGCGCTGGGAGGCCGGAGCCTGCGCGGTCTGGAAGGGATTTCCGAAAGGCGCTTCAGTGAAGCGCATCGCCTCCGAGGAGCAGGCGCCCAGTCCGGCCGCAAGGGCGCAGACCGACACGACGCGAACCACGGATTTCGGCACGGCCAGCTCGACTTGCTTACGCATGGACTCTGCACTCGCGAACGACGCAACTCTACGGTCCGCATTAAAGAGCCGGTTAGGTTAAGAAGGTGTTTCGCTACTGACAGGTCAGGTGAATTTTTGGACGCCGCTGCAATCTTCCTGACTGGATGGGGCGCAGCGCTCCAGCAAGTAGAGACGAATGGCCTCACGCGGGATCCCCTCTCCCGGATGGGAGAAGGGTTCCCCGCGGATGCCATTTCGATCACCGCTTTGCTCGGGCAGATCTGCGCACTTGGGGCAAGCCCGAACAGGACGGCAGCCGGGCCCGCTCAAAGCGCCTGTGACAATCCCGGCGCCAGCGGCGGGATGCGTACGACCCCACCGAGCGCATGGTCGAAGCCATCCTCGCTGCGGGTGACGACGACGAGCCGCCCTGCCCCCTCGACGCGCAAAGCGCCGACCAGTCGCCCGCCGGTCTCCAGCCGGGCGAGCAGCGCCTCCGGCACCGTCTGCATCACGCCGTTGACCAGGATGCGCTCGAAACGGCCGAGTGTGCGATCAGGCTGGAAGCCATCGGCATGGCGCAGTTCGACGAGTTGCGCGAAGCCGCCGCCGGCGAGCCGCTCATGCGCGGCGAGCGCGAGCGTGCGGTAGCGCTCGAGCGAGACGACCTTGCCGCCCATCGCGGCAAGCAGCGCCGCGACATAGCCCGAGCCGGAACCGATCTCGAGCACGCGGCAATCGGGCTTCATTTCGAGTGCGCCGACCAGCGCCGCGACCGTGTGCGGCGCCGTCATCGTCTGGCCGCAGGGCAGCGGCACCGAGACGTCCTGGCGGGCGAGGTCGGCGAAGCGCGAAGGCGCGAAATGCTCGCGCGGTACGCGTTCCATCGCCCGCAGCAGCGTGATGTCGCGCACGCCACGCGCGCGCAGCGACAACAGGAAGGCGACGGTGCGTTCGCTCTCGCTGCTTGCGCCCTCCCCGGTCATCCCTGCCGCCTTCAGGCGAAGAGCTGCGCGAAGCGCGTCATCGTCGGCTCGTGCGTCAGGTCGAGCTCGAGCGGCGTCACCGAGATCCTGTTATCGGCGAGCGCGCGCAGGTCGGTGCCGTTGGCCGGCTCGTGCTTCCCGCGCTGGAAGGCGATCCAGTAATAGGGATTGCCGCGCCCGTCGCGCCGCGGCTCCAGCCGCATCAGCTCCTGATCGCGCCGGCCCTGCGCGGTGACGGCAACCCCGGCGACCTCGCTGGGAGCCACATTCGGGAAGTTGAGGTTGAACAGGATGCCGTCCGGAATCCCTTCCTCCAGCAGCCGGCGGATGATACCGGGCGCATGCTGCAAGGCGCAGTCCCAGATGATCTTGGTGCGGTCGCCCGCCATATAGGCCTGGCTCACCGCGATCGAGGGGATGCCGAGCAGCGTGCCTTCCATGGCGGCGGCGATGGTGCCCGAATAGGTCACGTCCTCGGCGACGTTCTGGCCGCGATTGACGCCGGAGAGCACGAGATCTGGCTTCATCTCGGCCATGACCGAGCGCACCGCCATGATCACGCAATCGGTCGGCGTGCCCTGGACGGCAAAGCGCTTCTCCTCGATCTGGCGCAGGCGCAATGGGTTCGAGAGCGACAGCGAATGCGCCACGCCCGACTGGTCGGTCTCGGGCGCGACCACCCAGACATCGTCGGAGAGCTGCGCCGCGATCTGCTCGAGGACGGCGAGACCCTCGGCATGGATGCCGTCGTCATTGGTCACCAGGATGCGCATGGGATCAGGCCGCCTCCTCGATGCGGGTCACCCCGCGCATATAGGGAACCAGCACGTCCGGCACGGTGATCGAGCCGTCGGCGTTCTGGTAGTTCTCCATCACCGCGATCAGGGCGCGGCCGACCGCCGTGCCCGAGCCGTTGAGGGTGTGGACGAAGAACGGGCCCTTGCCGTCCCTGGTCTTGTAGCGGGCATTCATGCGCCGCGCCTGGAAATCACCGCAGACCGAGCAGGACGAGATCTCGCGATAGGTCTTCTGGCCGGGCAGCCAGACCTCGATGTCGTAGGTCTTCTGCGAGGCGAAGCCCATGTCGCCGGTGCACAGCGTCATGACGCGATAGTGCAAATCGAGCTTCTTCAGCACGTTTTCGGCGCACGACAGCATGCGCTCGTGCTCCTCGCGCGATTTCTCCGGCGCAGTGATCGAGACGAGCTCGACCTTTTCAAACTGGTGCTGGCGCAGCATGCCGCGGGTATCGCGGCCGGCCGAGCCGGCTTCGGAGCGGAAACAGGGAGTCAGCGCGGTGTAGCGACGCGGCAACTCCTCCTCGGAGACGATCATCTCCGCGACGAAATTCGTCAGGGTCACCTCGGAGGTCGAGATCAGCCAGTGGCCCGTGTTGGTCCGGAACAGGTCTTCCTCGAACTTCGGTAGCTGACCGACTCCGTAGACCGCGGCGTCCCGCACCAGCAGGGGCGGATTGACCTCGATATAGCCGTGCTCCTCGGTGTGGGTGTCGAGCATGAACTGGCCGATGGCGCGCGACAGCCTAGCGATCTGCCGCTCCAGCACAACGAAGCGCGAGCCGGAGAGCTTGGCCGCCGTCTCGAAGTCCATCTGGCCGAGCGCCTCGCCCAGCTCGAAATGCTCCTTGGGATCGTTGACGCCCTTGAGCAGCCCGCGCTCCTCCGGCTTCGTGCCATGGGCGTGCAGCAGCACATTGCCGTGCTCGTCGGCGCCATCAGGCACCTCGTCGAGCGGCGTGTTCGGGATCGCCGCAAGCTGAGCGTTCAGCGCCTCGACCGCGGCCTTCTCCTCGGCCTCCAGCGCCGGCACCTGCTCTTTCAGCGAGGCGACCTCGGCCTTGAGCTGTTCGGCGAGAGCGAGATCCTTCTGGCCCATCGCCTTGCCGATCTCCTTGGAGAGGGCGTTGCGGCGTTCCTGCGCGGCTTGCGACTTGCCGATGGCGGCGCGGCGCTGATCGTCGAGCGCCAGCAGCGACGACGACAGTTTCTCAAGCCCGCGCCGCTGCAAGCCCCGATCGAACGCGTCAGCGTTCTCGCGAATCCATCTGATGTCGTACATCGCTCAAGCCGATCCGTTGTGGAATCGGCTGTTCCTCTAGAGCATGCCGCGCCGGCACGGAAGCGCTCCGTCAGCGGGCGTACCTGCGCGAAGAACGGGTTTGCGCGAGATCCCCTCTCCCGGATGGGAGAGGGGTAGGGGTGAGGGACCGCCGCTGTTCACTTGGGTGAAGCGGAGCCGCTGCGCCTTCTGCGGTTAGGGCAGGCCCTCATCCCTGCCCTTCTCCCACACGGGAGAAGGGTTCCCCCGCGCCCTTCAGCCGTGTCGCGCTCAGCCTCTCAGTAAGGCGGTTCCTGATGCACCAGCTTGCCGTCGATCAGCAGGCGCTTGATCGCCGCCTGGCCCGAGCTCGACACGGCGGCGACGATCTCGAGCCGCTTGCGCTCGGTGGTCTCGATGGCGCGGCCGGTGCCCTGCGGCACGAAATAGCTTTCGAGCCCGTAGGTGACGCGGATGGCGCGGCGGCCGGCATTGCAGTCGGGATCGCCGTCAGCATTGGCGACGCAGGCTCCGGCCGAGGCGACCTTGCCTTCGATCACGGTCTCGCCGGCTCCGGCTGCCGGGCGGGCGAGATAGACGCCCTTCGCCTCGGCAAGACCATCGGGGCCGGGGGCGACGCGGACGAAGACCGGCTGATTGCGCTCGAAGGTCTTGTCGCCATCGAGCTTCGAGAGATCGAGCGTGCTGATCTTGTAGTTCAGGATGACATAGTCGCCGCGGAAGAGGTCGCGCGGGTCGAGCGGCGCCGTCGCCAGCCGGACCTCCGTGCCGGAGCGCAGGATGCCGGCCCGCGATTCGACCAGGGCCAGGGTGAGCCCGCAGAGCAGGACGATGGCGGCGAGCCCGCGCCAGAGCGGCGAGATGCGGCGAAGAAGCGCGTCAGCGGACGGCAGGCGGATCATGGCGCGGCCTCCGCCTGCTTGCCGAATTTGGCGAGGAGCCGGCGCATGCTGGCGGCGAGGCCGATCAGGAGCGCGCCGCCGACCAGGAAGAACAGCGACTGGTCGAGCAAGGTGCCGATGGTCTGGCCGAGCAGGGCGAAGACCGCGATGATGAACAGCGCCGAGCCGGCAATGCTGACCCGGCGCACGCCGCCGCCGGAACCGGCGACGACGATGGCGATCGCCACCGCCAGGATCAGCGCAGCGACGACGATCTTGCCGACGATGCTGACGGCGCTGCCGCTCCAGAACAGCACCGGAACCAGCAGCGACATGAACAGCGCGATCGCCAGCGGCCAGGCGAAACGGCGTTCCCGCCCGAGTAGTCCGAGCCCGCCCAGCGCCGGCACGGCCAGGCCATAGGCGAAATAATTCTGCCAGAGCGCCGTGCCGGGCAGCGCCTCGCCCTTGTCGAGGATTCGGACGAGCTCAACATTGAGCGTGAGGATCAGGCCGATCAGCCCCCAGGGCAGGAAGGCGGTGATGAGGCCCGGTCCACCGCGATCGACCGCGAGCGCGCCGAGCGCGACGAACAGCGCAGACACCGCCAGCCCATAGGCGAGCAGGCCGTAGTCGAAGCGGAAGAGCGTGTACTGGCCCGGCAGGGTCGCGAACCAGCCGAGCAGGATCAGCGCGGCGAGGTGATGGACGAGGCGGTTGTGCCTTGTCGCGGCCAGCCAGAGCGCCGGCAGGAAGGGCAGCCAGAACAGCAGATGCGCATTCGCCTCGCGTTCGTCCCAGCGGCCGCCCCCCCAGGCTGCGATCCCGATGAGCGCGACGACCAGCGCCCCGCTGGAGTTCAGCAGGAAGGCTACGAGGAGCGCGCCGATCGCGATCAGCAGAGCCCCGCCCGGCCAATCGGTCGGCAGATGGTACATCTGGCCGACGAGGGCGACGCCGGCAGCGAAGATCAGCGTGCCGCAGGTCGCGGCGGCGTCGGCGCCGTTGGTCGAGCCGCGGCTTTCAAGCCGGGCTGCGATGCCGAGCGTGCCGGCGACGGCGAGCAGCACCATCACGAGCTTGACGATCCTGGGGATTTCCTCCCAGTTCGCCGCGACGAAGGCGGAGACGCTGGAGGCGATCAGAAGCCCGCCGAACAGGCCGATCAGGGCCGGCAGCTTGAAGCCGCCACCCTCCTGAGCCAGCGAACGGCGGATAGTCGCGGCGCTCTCGGGGCTGACCAGCCCCTCCCCCACCCAGCGACCGAGATCGGCTTCAAGCCGTTTGCGATAGGAACCCGTCAGCATGCGCGCCTATTTGGCACGGGCTGACGGGTTTTGGCGAGATGGCCGCTTCAGGCCGCCTTGACCTTGCGCTTGCGCGCGAGATCGGGCGGCGTCGCCTCCTCGGTCAGCGCCGCGATCACCGCGTCGAGGCTCATCACCGTCTGGGCCTGGCTGCCGAGGCGGCGCACGGTCACGGTACTCTCCTCGGCCTCGCGCTTGCCAACGGCGAGAATCACCGGGACCTTGGCCAGCGAGTGCTCGCGCACCTTGTAGCTGATCTTCTCGTTGCGCAGGTCGGCGCGGGCGCGCAGGCCGGCCGAAAGCAGCGCCATGGTGACTTCCTCGCCATAGGCGTCCGCCTCCGAGGTGATCGGCGCGACGATGATCTGCTCGGGCGCCAGCCAGAGCGGGAAATGCCCGGCATGGTGCTCGATCAGGATGCCGACGAAGCGCTCCAGCGAGCCGCAAATGGCGCGATGGACCATGACCGGCTGCTTCTTCTCGCCGTCCGAGCCGATATAGAAGGCGCCGAAGCGCTCGGGCAGGTTGAAGTCGACCTGCGTCGTACCGCATTGCCAGTCGCGGCCGATGGCGTCGCGCAGGACATATTCGAACTTCGGCCCGTAGAAGGCGCCCTCGCCCGGATTGATCTCTGTCTTGATCCGATTGCCGGACTGCTTGGCGATCGTCTCCAGCACCTTGGTCATGACGTCCTCGGCATGATCCCAGACCGCATCGGAGCCGACGCGCTTCTCCGGACGCGTCGAGAGCTTGATGACGAGTTCCTCGGTGAAGCCGAAATCCTCGTAGACCGAGAGGATCAGGTCGTTGATCTTCATGCACTCGGCCGCGAGCTGCTCCTCGGTGCAGAAGATGTGGGCGTCGTCCTGGGTGAAGCCGCGCACGCGCATCAGCCCGTGCAGCGCGCCCGAGGGCTCGTAGCGATGGACGTTGCCGAACTCGGCCAGCCGGATCGGCAGGTCGCGATAGCTCTTCAGTCCGTGCTTGAAGATCTGGACATGGCCCGGGCAGTTCATCGGCTTCAGGGCGAAGACCTTGTGGTCGCGCTCCTGATCGTTCGGATTCTCGAAGGCCGAGGCCGACTTCACCGCGAACATGTTGTCCTGGTACCAGCCCCAGTGGCCCGAGGTCTCCCAGAGCGACTTGTCGAGCACCTGCGGGGCGTTGACCTCCTCATAGTCGGCGGCGAGCCGTCGGCGCATATAGGTCAGCACCTCCTGGAACAGGCGCCAGCCCTTGGAGTGCCAGAAGACGACGCCTGGCCCCTCCTCCTGGAAATGGAACAGGTCCATCTCGCGGCCGAGGCGGCGATGGTCGCGCTTCTCGGCTTCCTCGAGCTGCTTGAGATAGGCGTCGAGTTCCTCCTGCCGGGCGAAGGCCGTGCCGTAGATGCGGGTCAGCATCGCGTTGTTGCTGTCGCCACGCCAATAGGCGCCGGCCGTCTTCATCAGCTTGAAAGCGTTGCCGACCTTGCCAACCGAGGTCATGTGCGGGCCGCGGCAGAGATCGATCCAGTCGCCCTGCGCATACATCTTCAGCGTCTGGTCGGCGGGAATCGCATCGACCAGCTCGACCTTGTAGGCCTCGCCCTTGTTGGCGAAGAAGTCCTTGGCCTTGTCGCGGCTCCAGACCTCCTTCGTGAACGGTTTGTCGCGCGCGATGATCTCGCGCATCTTCTTCTCGATCGCCGGGAAATCCTCCGGGGTGAAGGGCTCGTTGCGGGCGAAATCGTAGAAGAAGCCGTTCTCGATGACCGGGCCGATCGTCACCTGCGTGCCGGGGAACAGCTCCTGCACGGCTTCGGCGAGGACGTGCGCAGTGTCGTGCCGGATCAGCTCCAGCGCGCGCGGGTCCTCGCGGTTGAGGAATTCGATCTTCGCGTCGCGCTCGATCGGATCGCCGAGGTCGACGACCACGCCGTCGAGCGCCATCGCGACAGTGCGCTTCAGCAGCGAAGGGGAAATGCCGCCGGCAATGTCCTTGCCGGTGATGCCGGCCGGGAACTCGCGCTGCGCGCCATCGGGAAATGTCAGGGAGATCGTCATTGATCGCGCTCCTGCTCACTCGGGGATACAAGCCCCGTAAGTCAAGGCCGGCTGCCTTTGAAGGGCGCGGCCGGCAGCCGGATCGGCGCGCGCCGGGGAGGCCTATACGAGAGCGGCGGCGCACGCAATCGCGTGCATGCCCGGCTAGGCTGCGGCAAGCGCGCTCAATCGTAGGCGAGTTAACTCTATCGGCTTTCCAACGCCCGTCAGGATCGCCTCGCCGGTTGCAACCACGGCTAGATTGACGATAGGTTATGCAATCGACTTCCGATCCTCACAATCGGTTCGATTGCCATGCAGCCAGCGATGTCACCGGACGCCGCGGCGCCCGTCCTGCGAGACGTGGATTCGTGGCCGTTCAACTGGATCGGCGACCTGCTGCGGGTGATCTATGCCTGCCGCGTCGCCGTGATTTCCGTCGCCCTCGGCTACCTGCTTCTGACGAAGGTTCCGCAGGCGCGCGACCTCTTCCTCGTCTTCCAGGGACCGGCCTTCGGGCCCGGAACGGACTACCCTCGCTTCTGGGAGATGCTGTTCCGCTGGCTGGTCTATTTCGTCATCCACATCATCGCCTGGAGCAGCGCGGTCCAGGCGTCGGCCGAGTACCTGCTCGGCGGAAGCGCCTGGCTGATCGGACCCTCCCGCGAGCTGACCCCGCGCGACATGGCGATCTACGATCGCCGCTTCCGCGCTTTCGTCGTCGTTGTCCCCTATGCCCTCGCCCTCCTGACCTTCTTCGCGGTCTGGTGCGGCTATGAAGCGGCGCTGGCCGATCTGCCAAGCGACGCCGTCGGCTCCCTCGCCTTGTCCGCGGGCATTCTCCGAAGTGGCTCGACCGGCTTCTATGTCGCCCTTGCCTGCGGAATCGCGGCCCATCTCGTCCTCTGGGGCCGCAATATCCGGCAGATCGCCAGAACCGAGGCGCATTTCCGGGAAGAGAAGAAGACGGAGGAAAAGGCTGCGCGCGGCTGGAGCGAAGCGGTGAGCCTGCACGCCGCAGCCTGGCTCGGGTTCGGCCTGGCCATGCTCGCGCTCGTCGCAGCCTTTGGCGATCGCCTGCTGGCGGTGGCCTCCGGCATCTATCTCGTGCCCATCCTGCTCGGCGCCTGGATTCCGGTCTTCACGCAGCTCGGCATCGCGAGCCAGAAGACCCGCTTCCCCTTCACCGTGCTGCTTTTGATCGCCTGGCTGCTCGCCGCCAATTCCTGCGGCCATTCGAATCTCGTCTCTCGCGCCAAGCAGGAACCGCAGCCGGCCATGGAATTCGGCGAGGCCGTCGCTGCCTGGAAAGAGACGAATTGCGTCGGCGGCACCTGCCCGCGTCCGGTCCTGGTGACGATCGCCGGCGGCGCCTCGCGCGCCGCGTTCTTCGCTGCGACGATCCTCGGCGAGCTGCTCGACAACCCCTGCCGGCAACCCGGCCGAGCCTGCGAGAAGCCGGACGCCGCCGTGCCGCTGCTGGCACAGCGGGTCTTCGCGATCTCGGGCGTCTCCGGTGGCTCGCTCGGCGCGGTGCAGGCCGTCGCCGCCATGAGCGATGCGCGCCGGGACCCAAAGGACACCGCGCTGCTGCCGCCCTGCGTCGACAAGAGTCCGGCGCATTTCTACAAGACGCCGAACGAGGGCAAATGGCGCGACTGCCTGCAGGTGCTCGCCGGCGAGGACTTTCTGTCGCCGACCGTGCTCGCGCTGGTGACGAGCGAGCCATTCCTCTTTCTGGAACCCGTACTCGGTCGTTTTTGGCCGAACGGTCATTTCCTCGATCGCGCCGCCATCCTCGAGAACAGCTGGATCAACCACTATCTGGACAATGTCGTCGTGCCGGCGCAGGGCGCGCAGACCATGCCGGCACGCGGCGATCTCGCCCAGTCGTTCAGCCGCTTCGGCCAGAGCGTGCGCAAGGATGGAACCTGGCTTCCGCTCCTTGTGCTCAATGCGACCTCGGAAGAGACCGGCAAGCGCGTCCTCGCCAGCCAGATCGCCAACCAGCTGGAACCCGCCACCCAGATCAGGCTCGAGCGGCCGACGCTGTTCGTCGACGCCTTCGAGGCGTCTCGCTTCCTCGGCGAGTTGACCTCGCCAAGGCCGAATTGCGCCATTGCGCGCGGCAACGGCCTCGACCTCACCCTCGCCAGCGCGGCCCTGAACAGCGCTCGCTTTCCGATCGTCTCGCCGGCCGGGCGCTTTGCCGACGGCTGCAATGTCACGCTTCGCGCCGTCGATGGCGGCTATTTCGAGAATGACGGAGCGACGACGACGGCCGAGATCGCCGACGCGCTGAAGCGCTTCGGCCTCGCGCCCGTCGTCCTCCACATCGCCAACGACCCCGTCGACCTGATCGCCGATCCCGAGCGCGATCAGCGCCCTCCCCCGCGTGACGACTCGCTGGTGCCGCTGCTGATGGCGCCTGTGAACACGGTGCTGTCGACCCGCGGCGCGCGCGGCTCCTACGCCCTCGCCACGCTGGCGGGCGTGGTCGGCAGGGAGAATGTCGCCGACTTCCTCGTCTTCGGCGAGCCTTCCGTCCCGACTCAGGACAACTTCGCCGTCGTCGACCGGCTGACGGGCTTCGAATACGTGCCGCCCGGCGGCGAGACGCCGAAATGCTTCGAGCGGACGAGCCCGCAGGCCGATCTCGCCAAGGGCGCGAAAGCTCCGACCGAAGGGGCGCCTCCCCCTGCCGTGCCGGACCAGGCGACGGTGCTGAAGGAGGTGTCGATGAGCTGGTGGCTGTCGAAGCCGGTCCAGGAATATCTAGACCGGCAGACCTACCACCGGCGCAACTGCCAATCGCTTCTCAAGGCCCGGATGTGGCTCAACGAGCCTCTATCCGCACCGCAGCAACGGACCATCGCCGAGCAGCCCGCGAGCGCGCCGGTCAAGATGCCGGACCGTTGACTCCGCGCCAGCGGCCATAGGCCCAGGGCTTGTACCAGGCGCCCTCGGGCGGCAGTTCCTCGCAGACCATGTCGATGCCGGAGGTGCCGAGCGGCGTGCAGCGGCAGATTCGCGCAAAGCCAACCCAGCCGCCGGCCCAGAGCCCGTGACGCTGGATCGCCTCGTCGGTGTATTCCGAGCAGGACGGCCAGTGCCGGCACTGCCGGCCGATCAGCATGGAGAGACTGAGCTGATAGCCACGGATCAGCAGATGCGCGCCCCGCCGTGGAGCAAGCGCGAGGCCGCGCCGCCATGAAAGGCTTTTTTCAGCATGTTTAGGCAGGTATGACTCAGGCGAACCTCGCCGCTCCCTCTCACCTCTCTCCATCGCCCCTCGCCGATTCTGCCCTTCCCACCCCCCGGTCATGATGCGCGCACGTTTCCTTGCCTCCGCCACCGCCCTCTGCGGGCCGCTGCTCGCCCTGGCCCTGGCCATGCCGGCGGCTGCACAGCAGAGACCCTACCTGATCTGGCTCGACGCCGGCAAAATCGACGTCGCCAAGGTGATGGGCCTGCCGCCGGCCCAGAACTCGCCGGAGCACCGCGCCGAGTTCGAGAAGGTCCTCGCGATCTCCCAAGCCCGCACGCCCGAGCGCGAGAAGCAGGCGATCGCCGACCAGTACCAGACGCTCAACGCGTTCCTGAACGGCATCGACCACGCCTATGTCGAAGGCACCCATCGCGAGACGCGGCTCCTGATGCGCGAGGCGCAGATCGAGCTCGCCATCCTGCTGAAGAGCGTCAACCGCCTGACCAGCCGCATCCGGCCGTTCCAGATGTGGAACAAGGTCAGGGTCAAGCCCTGCCCGGGCGGGCGGCCGGAAGGCACGTCCTTCCCCTCGGCCCATGCCGCGACCGCCGCGCTCTACGCCACGCTCCTGTCGGAAGCCGTGCCCGAGCTCGCCGACAAGTTTGAGGAGCGGGTCAAGAGCTATGACGAGAGCCGCCTGGTCTGCGGCTTCCACTATCCGACCGACCTGGAGGCCGGCGACAAGATCGGCCGCGTCGTCGCCAAGGCGCTGCTCGCCGAGAAGGCGTTCAGGGTCCGCTTCGACGAGACCCGGGTCGAGACGCGGCAGGCCTTCGGGCTGAAATGACACCTTGAATCGTCTTTCCGGGGCACGCCGCAGGCGTGAGCCCGGAATCCATGAACACTGAAGTTCTCCGAAAAAGTCGAGACCGCCGTGCCTAACCGCACGGTACCTGTGTTCATGGGTTCCGGGCTCGGCGCTATCGCGCCGCCCGGAAAGACGTCGAGTTTCGCTCAGCCCGCAACTGTCTCGCGCCGCTTCGCCTCGATCTGGCCGATCGCATCGACCACCGCGTCGAAGGTCAGCATGGTCGAGGCGTGGCGGGCCTTGAAGTCGCGCACCGGCACGAGCACCGAAAGATCCGCCCATTTGCCGTCAGGCGGCTCGGCTCCTTCTTTCAGGATCGCGCGCGCCTGCTCGCGGACCTCCCGCAGTTCGGCAGCGGTCGAGCCGACGACATGGCGCGCCATGATCGAGGACGAAGCCTGGCCGAGCGCACAGGCGCGGACATCGTGGCCGAAGCCCGTGACGACATCCTCGGCCATGGTCAAGTCGATGGTGACCGTCGAGCCGCAGAGGCGCGAATGGGCGGTCGCCGTCGCATCGGGTGCCGGCAGGCGTTCGAGCAGCGGGATGTTTCCTGCCAATTCCAGGATTCGCTTGTTGTAGACGTCGTTCAGCATAGGTTGCCCCGCCGGGTCTGGAGTTGCCGGCTTTCGCAACCAATATAGAGTGCCGGCACGCTCTTAGGGAGAGCGTGTCATTTCGCTGGACGAGCGGGCGAACTTGTCTGACCTGCCGGTCGTGAGGCCGGCGCAACCGAAACGGGAGGCTCCACATGGATAATGTGGTTAAGTCCTTGTCCGTAGAGCGGGCGCGCAGCCCCTCCGCAGACAAGTTCATCGTCAAGCAGCCGACGCAAGCCGAGGCCGAGGAGGCCGTGCGCACGCTGATCCGCTGGGCCGGCGACGATCCGTCGCGGGAAGGCCTGCTCGA
This sequence comes from Allobosea sp. NPDC003192, assembly GCF_050275675.1. Classification (NCBI taxonomy): domain Bacteria; kingdom Pseudomonadati; phylum Pseudomonadota; class Alphaproteobacteria; order Hyphomicrobiales; family Alloboseaceae; genus Allobosea; species Allobosea sp. NPDC003192. The sequence goes on along the minus strand of NZ_JBNNPK010000006.1, from coordinate 257,708 downwards.
TACGCCGCAGCGCGTCGCCAAGGCCTATCGCGAACTCTACAAGGGCTATGGCGAGGATGCGGGCGACATGCTCGAACGCGTCTTCGAGGAGGTCGACGGCTACAAGGACATGGTCCTCGTCCGCGACATCCCGTTCTATTCGCATTGCGAGCACCACATGGTGCCCTTCGTCGGCAAGGTCCATATCGGCTACTATCCGAATAGCGGCGTGGTCGGCCTGTCGAAGCTCGCCCGCGTCGTCGAGGTCTATGCGCGCCGCCTGCAGACGCAGGAGACGATGACGGCACAGATCGCCCAGGCGATCGAACGGTCGCTGAAGCCCGGCGGCGTCGCCGTCCTCGTCGAGGCCGAGCACATGTGCATGTCGATGCGCGGCGTGCAAAAGCAAGGCTCGTCGACGATGACGACGCAATACACCGGCCGCTTCCGCGATCCCGCCGAACAGGTCCGCTTCTTCACCATGGTGAAGTCGCCGGGGCTGTGATTCTGCCTGCCAAGGCGCGTCATGCCCGGGCTTGGCCCGGGCATTTCGGAAACCAGTGTCCTCTGGTCCGGAGATTCTCGGGTCGGTGCTTCGCGCCGCCCGAGAATGACGGCGCGCTTTCAGCGCTCTATATGCGAGACCCTACTCTCAGGATCCCGACATGACCGCCTTCCCCACCCTGTCAGCCAAGGCCGATATCGAAGAAGGCGCGGTGCTCGCGCCGAAATTCGATCGCGACGGCCTCGTCACTTGCGTCACCACCGACGCCGGAACCGGCGAGGTGCTGATGGTCGCGCATATGAACGCCGAATCGCTGCGGCTGAGCATCGAGACGGGCGAAGCCTGGTACTGGTCACGCTCGCGCCAGGCGCTGTGGCGCAAGGGCGAGACCTCCGGCCAGCTCCAGAGCATCGTCGAGATGCGGGTCGACTGCGACCAGGATGCGATCTGGATCAAGGTCAATATCGGTGGCGACGGCGGCTGCTGCCACACCGGCCGACATAGCTGCTTCTATCGGGTTAAGCCGATCGGAACCGCAGCCAATGGTGCGTTGACCTTCTGAACCCCGACTTCCTGCTTCGTTGGCGATCCTTTCACCACGCTTTCATGTTTCCTTCAAAAGCGACTGATAGCCGCCCAGGATCCCGGCGCCGTTCATCTTTCGCTCATCGGCCCGCGCGATCCTGAGCCTCCCGCGGAGGGATCGCGCCGATGAGACTGGAGAACATCGCCAGACGGGCCTTTGGACTGGGCGGCGGCGGAGCTGCGATGAACGATCTCGTTTCCGAATCTGCTCCTCGGTTCAGCCGGCCGCGGATCGGCCTCGCCCTCGGCGGCGGCGCCGCGCGCGGCTGGGCCCATATCGGCGTCCTCGATGTTCTCACCGAGGCCGGCTATGCGCCGGAGGTGATCGCCGGCACCTCGATCGGCGCGGTGGTCGGCGGCTGCTACGCCGCCGACAAGCTCGAGCAATTGCGCGAATTCGCGCTCGGCCTGACCAAGCGCCGCGTCGTCGGCCTGATGGATTTCCACCTCGGCGGCGCCGGGCTGATCTCGGGCGGCCGGCTGAAGCGCCTGCTGGAGCGCGACCTTGCCGGCCTCCACATCAGCGATCTCAAGCAGACCTACGCCGCGGTCGCGACCGAGCTCGGCACCGGCCACGAAATCTGGCTGACCCGCGGCTCGCTGGTCGATGCGCTGCGCGCCTCCTATGCGCTGCCGGGCGTGTTCGACCCGGTGAAGCTCGGCGGGCGCTGGCTGATGGACGGAGCGCTGGTCAACCCGGTTCCGGTCACGGTAGCGCGGGCGCTGGGCGCCGACGTCGTGCTCTGCGTCAACCTGAACAGCGACATGGCCGGCCGCGGCACCGTGATCCAGTCCTATGGCGCCGATCCGGACCCCGAACCGGTCGCCGAGCAGCGTCCGGCCAGCGGCTGGTTCGGCGGCATGCGCGAGCGCATGCGCGGCATCGTCGGCAAGGCCAATCATGATCAGCAGCCGGGGCTCGCCGGCGTGATGGTCGACGCCTTCAACATCACGCAGGACCGGATCTCGCGCTCACGCCTCGCCGGCGACCCGCCGGATGTGATGATCGGCCCCAAGCTCGGCCGCGTCGGGCTGTTCGACTTCCACCGTGCCGACGAGGCGATCGCGCTTGGCCGGCAGGCGGCCGAACGCGCACTGGACGAGATCGCCGCGATCGTCGCGGCCAATCACCTGCCGCTGAACTGACGCGACGGGCTCTGAGGCACTCTGCTCTTCCGGGCTTGTCCCGGCCATCCACGTCTTTCCTCACCCAGTGTGGTGTTCAAGACGTGGATGCTCGCCACAAGGGCGAGCATGACGGCGGTGGCTTGTTACGCCATCGCGATGTAGTCGCGCATCGCTCGGCTCTCGGCCTCGATCTCGGCGACGCGATGCTTGACCACGTCACCGATCGAGACGATGCCGGCGATCCGGCCGCCATCGACCACCGGCACATGCCGGAAGCGACCCGAGGTCATGATCTCCATCAGATCGTCGACGCTGGTGTCGGGCCGGCAGGTCACGACCTTGGCGGTCATCGCGCGAGACACAGGCGTCTCCAGCGCGGCGGCGCCGTCCGTGCCCAGCGCCCTGATGATGTCGCGCTCGGACAGGATACCGAGCAGGCCGCCATCGGCGCCGGTCACGACCACCGCGCCGATCCGCTTCTCGGCCAGGGTCCGCACCGCTTCGCCAAGCGTCCGGTGCGGCTGCACCGAAACCACCTCGACGCCCTTGTTGCCGAGAATATGAACGACGTTCATCGATTTCTCCTCCGACGGTAGCGGCACCGTTGACCGGCGCTCATTGATGGGTTCGACGGGAGCAGCGCCAGGGTGCGGACCGTTTCATCCGCGCCGCGACGCCACCTTGGACTCATTCGACTGTGAGCGAAGTCTGAGGCGACGGCAAGGCGCTCGCGCCGAAAGCTTGCGCGCCCCGGTTGCGCCTTCGTCCGATGCCTAGCGCCTGACCGGCCCGCGATCCAGCAGAGGGAACAGCAAGAGCCCTGCGAGGAAGCCGCCGATATGCGCCTCCCAGGCGATGCTGGTCTCCTCGCCGAGAATCGGCACCAGCCCGGCGCCGAAGATGATGTTGGTGACGAACCAGATCACCACGAAGAGCATCGCCCGCGAGTTGCGCCAAAGCCCGCCCAGCGGCTCGGCCGGGATCGCACGCACCACCTCGTCATGGCCGAGCCCGCCGAAATGCACGCCAGGCGAGAAGACGAAGCGGATCGCCGCCGCCGTCGCGCCGGAAACACCGGCCGAAGCGCCGACCAGAGGCAGCACGTCGAGTTCGCGCGACCACCAGTGCAGCAAGGCGCCGGCGATGGTCGAGAGCGCCATCAGCAGCAGGAAGCGCCCTCCTCCGAGCCGGCGTGCGACAGGGCTGCCGAAGGCGGCCAGCCAGACGACGTTCGAGATCAGGTGCAGCCAGGAGCCGTGCAGCAGTCCATAGCTGAGCAAGGTCCAGAGCTGTCCACCGCCATCGGCCAGCAGGAGGCGCACCAATTGCAGCCGCTGGACGAAATCGGGAGTGCCGGAGGTGCCGAGCGACTGGGAGAGCTCCTGCAATCGCTCGGGCGAAAGCCAGAGCGTCAGCCGCGCCGGGACGAAGGCGAGCCAGGAGACGAGGAGGAAATCGTCGCGCGCGCTGAGCAGTTCGCGCGCGCCCTGGATCAGCGCCAGAGCCGCGATCAGCCAGACGACGGCGCCGGGCAGGTTGAAGACCGGCTCGCGGGCCGGAGGGCCGTAGGGATCGTCTGGGTTCGCCGACATCGCGCCCTCACTGGCGCATGGGCCTGCGGCAGGCAACAGAAAAGGGGAGAGCGATCGCTCTCCCCTCTCCTCCCCGGCCGGTCACGCCCCCGCGCCCCCGCCTTTTCCAGTGAGCCCCGACGCTTGGCGCGGGCTCGAATTCGACAGCCGATTTATGGGGCATTTTAGGGATCTTCCACAAGCTTAACCCTTGCTTAACCTTAACGCCCCCTGCCGCCTCCCCCTGTCCGGGTCGCGTGGCAAGACGGCATGCGGGCTGCGTCCTCCCGATTCGCAAGGACCCGACAGTCCCCGCCTCGAACGAAAGCGATCCGAATTGACACGCATTCGCACGATTGGGGACAGCGCAGACCGGACTGGACAGGACATGAAGAACCCGAGCACCCGCCTGGTTTTCGACTACTGGGACACGCTGCGCGGCGAACGGAGCGCCCCCGAACGGGGCGAGATCGAGCCGGGCGCGCTACGCCATGCGCTGGCCGACACCTTCGTGCTCGAGAACGAACCGATCGGGCCGGTCTTCCGCCTGGCCGGAACGCGACTCTGTGCCTTGTTCGGCCGCGAGCTGCGCGGACGCGCCTTCACCGCGCTCTGGCCCGATGTCGAGGCGCAGGGCGACATGCGCCGCCTGGTCCAGACCGTGATGGACGAAACGGCGGGCGCCGTCGCCGGCCTCACGGCGCAGACGCAGAACGGCGCCACAGTCCATCTCGAGCTTCTGCTGCTGCCGCTGCGCTATCGCGGGCGGACCCATGCCCGTATCCTCGGGGCGCTGTCGCCGGCCCTGTCGCCGGAATGGCTCGGCCTCGACACGCTCGATTCGATGCGGATGATCTCGCTCAGGATGATCTGGCCGGATGCGCGGGCGCTGCGACCGGCGGAGGCTGCATCCCAGGACAAGCGGCCGAAATTGATGCTCCTGCCCGGCGGCCGTATCTGATAGCACTAACCACCTCTTAACCGCCGAGCCGGTAGCATGACCCTGTTAGGAACAAGGTCTGCAATGCTGACGGCGCCCCAAAATCCGAAGACGGGCTCGGTCCCGGTCGAGCGCCGGCGGCATCAGCGCATGAAAGTCGTCCTGCTCGGACGCTACATGCTGCCCAACCGCATGGAATATCCGTGCCAGACCACCGACATCTCGCCGGGCGGCCTGCATATGGTCGCGCCGGCCAAGCCCATGGTCGGCGACCGGGTCATCGTCTACCTCGAACATCTCGGCCGAATCGAAGGCACGGCGGTGCGCACCACGTCTGCCGGCTTTGCGATGACCATCACCGCGACGAGCCGCAAGCGCGAGAAGTTCACCGCACAGCTGACCTGGCTCGCCAATCGCGACGAACTCGGCCTGCCCGAGGACCGGCGCCACGAGCGCATCGTGCCGCGCAATCCGCGCTGCATCGTCTCCCTCGAAGACGGCACCGAGCACGCCGTGCGGCTGATCGACATCTCGCTGTCGGGCGCCGCCTTCGCCAGCGACCACCAGTTCGAGATGGGCACGGCGATCCGGCTCGGCGGCACCGCGGCGATGATCGTGCGGCGCTTCGACGGCGGTTACGCCGCCCAGTTCCGCATGCCGCTCTCGGCCGACGCCCTCGACGAGAATCTCGAGCTCTGAGCTCGGTCTCGGGCGCTATCCGCCCTGCCTGACGCCCACCATCGCTACCGTTAGGGCTGCTTCGCATAGCCAGCGGCCTCGCCTCAGTTGGCGATGCACACCTTCGTGGCACAGTCGCGCGTCTGATTTCAGTGCCGCATAGGGACATGCGCGGGAACCCTTCTTCCTGAAGGGAGAAGGGTTCCCGCGCCCTTCATTCGCGCTCAGCCGCGACAGCCCGGCAACACGGCCAGCCCGCGCCCTCCCCGCCATGGTTAAGAGACTGGATGGTTAAGGAAATCCATGGTTAAGGCTTTCTGATGCGAGCGCTGAAAATTCTTACCCTCGGTTTTATACCTAGTTTTCTCTAAGTATTTTTGGCTCCTATAGGCTCGATTTCAGTAAAATTGTCCGCTTTCATTTCAAGCGATCTCTACAGCGCAAGAGCATGGTCGTTCCCGGGACAGGAAAGGGGACGTCATGTTTTCGAGCTTCCGGGGATTTCGCGGCTTTGCCGTTGCTACCATCGTCATCATCGCCGGCGCGACCGGCGCTGAGGCGCAGCAGAGCGGCAACCTGCCGGTCGCCAGTGCACCGATCGTCGCCGGTGGCGATGCCCGTGCACCCTACGCCTGGACGGATTTCTGCAAGCGCAGCCCGAGCGAGTGCGCTGTCGATACTCGCGAAGCCGAGCAGGTCGAGCTGACGCCCAAGCTGTGGAAGCTGATCGTCGCGGCCAACCTGAAGGCCAATCGCGACATCGAGGCGATCACCGACCAGGATCATTGGGGCGTGGTCGACCGCTGGGACATCCCGACCGACGGCAAGGGCGATTGCGAGGACTATGTCCTGCTGAAGCGCCTGCGCTTGGCCGAGGCCGGCGTGCCGCGCCGGGCGATGCGCGTCACCGTCGTGATCGACGAGGAGAATGCCGGCCATGCCGTGCTGATGATCCGCACCGACCGCGGCGACTTCATTCTCGACAACAAGCGCAACGCGATCCTGCCGTGGAGCCAGACCGGCTACACCTACGTCAAGCGTGAATCCCAGAGCCGCACCGGCTGGGCCTCGCTCGGCGGCCTCTCGACCTCGACGGTGGCCTCGCTGCGCTGAGCAAGACAGCGCGCCGGGCGGGGACGAAACCCGGCGCGATGACCAGATCGGCGAGGTCCGGACGGACTTCGCCACCAGACGACGAGTCCGGTCACGTCCCCACCCACCCGTCCCCGACCGGGCACGTCCAGGGCCGGCTCCTTCCCCGGGAGCCGGCCCGCTTCGTTTTCAGGTGCGACGGGGCCGCGAAGCGATCAATCGATCCGCTTCATGCCCTTGGCGAACTGCTTCCAGCGCTCGGAATAGTTTGCCGCCGAGGCGCGCAAACCCGCGGCGGCCGCCTCGTCGAGGGTACGGATCGCACGCGCCGGCGAACCGACGATCAGCGAGTTGTCGGGAAACTCCTTGCCCTCGGTCACCAGCGCATTGGCGCCGACCAGGCAGTTGCGGCCGATCTTCACATGATTGAGCACGGTCGCGCCCATGCCGATCAGGCTGTTCTCGCCGATGATGCAGCCATGCAGGATGGCGCGGTGGCCGATGGTGCAGCCGGCGCCGACCCTGAGCGGCGCGCCGGGATCGGTGTGGAGCACGCAACCTTCCTGGATGTTCGAGCCCTCGCCGATCTCGATCCACTCATTGTCGCCGCGCAGGACCGCGCCGAACCAGATCCCCACATCCTTCGCCAACCGCACGCGGCCGATGACATGGGCGTCGGGCGCGAGCCACCATTGCCCTTCCGGCGGCGTCTCGGGGGCGGTTCCGTCGAGCGAATAGAGCGGCATGGCGTATCCTCCTTACGTCATTGGGAGGATTGCAGGGCCGGCGCCCTGCCCGTCAAGCGGCGCCGAGCATCATCAGCAGGTCGAGCACGACCCGGCCGCTGATCAGGCTCCAGAGCGAGGCGACCATGCTCGCCGCCATCACGAAGAAGAAGGGCCGCCCTTCAATGCGCCGGCCGCGCACGGTGTTGCGCAGGATCAGGAAGGGCGCGCTGAACACCACCACCGGCACGCTGGCGACAGCGCCGACGCCGCCGCTCTGCAGCAACTCGAAACCCGCACGTTTCTGCGTGAACAGCTCGAAGGCGCTCGCCAGCAAGCCGGCGAAGGCGAAGCCGAGGATCAGCGATTTCAGGGCCTCGACGGCGGATGGTTCGAGCGTCACGGCCGCGGCTTCCAGCGGATGCTCGCGAACCATGGCGCAAGGTTGGTCAACCCGGAAGCAAAGCTTTAACCGATGGTTAACCACGCCGGCTCCGACATGGTTTACGGGGTGTTAAGGCAGCTCTGCTTGAGTTTCTCCACAGGGCCGCAAGCCGGCCCCGGGGACGAATCCGATGAGCCTCTACGCCGCGCCCGACCAAAGCCAACCGCTCGCCAACGCCACCGATGTCGCGGCGCTGATCCGCAACCATCTGAAGCGCCGCCCGGCGCCGGTCCCTCCGCGGGGCGATCGCGCCCTGCTGAAGCTCGCGGCCGCGATCGTCACCCTCGGACTGGGCGGCACCGGCCTCGCCTTGTTCGCCACCCGTCCCAACCCCGACGCCGGAACCGAACTGCAGGCGTCGCGCGTCGGCGATGTCGTGCTGGCGATTCCCGAAAACCTGACCGGCGCCGATTCGGATGAGGGCCGTCTCGTCGGCATGGCGCGCCTGCGCCTGGACTGGCCGAGCCTCGGGCCTGTAACGACCGAAACCCGCAAGCGGCTCCTGATCACGCTGAGTCCGCCGGACAAGGTCAACGAGCCGGCGACGCAGCTCTCCACCTATGCCCGTTTCCTGACGCCGACGGTCTGGTCCAATCCGGGCGGGCTGGTGGTGCGCGGCTTCCGCAAGGGCTCGCCCTATGATGGCGACGAGCTCTATGTCTCGGTGCCGGACGGACGCGGCTTTGCGGCCCGCTGCCCGGTCGAGACCGCCCAGAGCGGCCTCGACGAGCCTTGCCGCGTGACCTTTCGCCACCGCGGCGTCGATGTGAACATCCGCTTCCCGCGCGCCATTGTCGCTGACTGGCAGGTGATGCTCGGCGGTGTCCGCCGCACCCTCGACGGGCTGATGCGCTGAGCGCCTATCCTCAGTCGTCGAGGTCGACGTCGAGGATCGCCATGGTGAAGTTGAACGAGCGATCGCCGTCCTCGTCGTCGACATGGATGATGCCGATGAACTCGTCGGCGAGATAGACCTCGGCCGAATCGGTCTTCTTCAGCCGCGCGCGCACGCTGATGTTGTGGTTCGCGAAGGTGCGGCGGAGATAGGCTTCGAGTTTGGCGAGTTCGGTCTTGTCCACGATAACGATCCTTATGTGTTGCGCGGACGGATGCCACGCGTAGGCCGCGAGGGCAAGGACGAAGGCGATCCGGCCACAACGCATGGCTCCCGCGCTCTGCGGCGCTGACGCGGGGCCGTCAACCGTGCCAAGCTCCAGCTCCCGCCTTGCTCGACGATGGATTCCCCGATGAAGCCCTGGCTGCCCGCCGCGCTCGACTATGTCGCAAGCTGGCTCGAATTCCAGCGCCGTTTCCATGACCAGCCCGGCTGCGCGGTCGCGATCGCCGATGGCAGCGAAATCGCGCTGGAGGCCGCCTTCGGCAGCGCCGACCTCGCAACCGGCGAAGCGCTGACGCCGCGCCATGGCTTCCGCATCGCCTCGCATTCGAAGAGCTTTACCGCCGCCGGCATTCTGCGGCTCGTCGAACAGGGCCGCCTGCGTCTCGACGACAGGGCCGGCGCCCATGTCGAGGGCCTGCATCCCGAGGTCGCGGCGGTGACGCTGACCCAGCTTCTCTCCAACAGCGCCGGACTTCTCCGCGATGGCGTCGATTGCGGCCAGTTCTTCGATCGCAAGCCCTATCTGCGCAAGGACGAGCTGCTTGCCGATCTCGCCCGGCCACCGGTCTTCCCGGCGTCGCAGCGCCTGAAATACTCCAATCACGGCTTCGGCTTGCTCGGCCTCGTCATCGAGGCGGTGACGGGCGAGCCCTATGCCGATTGGATCGCCCGCGAGATCGTCGCGCCCGCCGGGCTGAAGGAGACGAGGCCCGACATCACGCTCTGGAACGGGCCGATGGCGAAGGGCCACAGCGGCAAGCTTCCGCTCGACCGGCGCGTGGTGATTCCGGCCGACAATCCCGGCAACGCCATGGTCTCGGCCGCCGGCTTCGTCGCGACCGCTGCCGATATCGCCCGCTACATCGCCCAGATCTCGCCCAAGGCCGAACGCAGCGTTCTGTCGGCGCTGAGCCGCCGCGAGATGACGCGCCGGCTCTGGCCCGATGCCGAAAGCAGCCTGGGCCGCCACTACGGTCTCGGCACGATTTCAGGCGGCGGCGATGGCTGGGAATGGGTCGGCCATTCCGGCGGCTTCCAGGGTTTCATCACCCGTACCGCCACCCTGCCGGAACAGGACCTCACCGTCTCGGTGCTGACCAATGCGATCGACGGCCTCGCCCATCCCTGGCTCGATGGCGTGATCCAGATCTTCAGGACCTTCGCCGAGCATGGCGCGCCGACGGCGGCGACCGAGCGCTGGCGCAAGCGACTCTGGACACTCTGGGGCGCCGGCGATCTCGTCCCGGTCGACGGCAAGGTGCTGATGGCCAATCCGGCGCTGTTCAACCCGTTCCTCGACGCCGGCGAGATCGTGCCGGACGGCGAGGACCAAGGCCGCATCGTCAAGGCCTCGGCCTTCGCCAGCCCGGGCGAGCCTGTGCGACTCGTTCGCAACGCGGCAGGCGAGATCGAAGCGGCCTGGCTCGGAGCGGCTCAGGTGATCTCGGAAGATGCTTTGAAGGCTGAGATGCTGGAGCGCTATGGCGGCTAACCAGCGTCATGCTCGGAGGAGACATACGCGGGATTCCCTCTCCCGGATGGGAGAGGGGTAGGGGTGAGGGACCGCCGCTGATTATCGGGGCGGGGCGGCCGCCGCTGCGCCTTATGCAGGTAGGGCGGGCCCTCATCCCTGCCCTTCTCCCACACGGGAAAAGGGTTCCCCGCGCTCTTCACCCGCGCTCCGACGTCACCTCACATAATGCAGCCTGCCGAAGCGCCGGCGGAAGGCGGTGACGTCGCGGGCGATCGCCTCGTCCGGACGCGCGCCCGACAACCCGTCGGCGATATAGCCGGCGAGCTCCGGCATATGCTCGGGCTTCATGCCGAAGCGGACGATCTCCGGCGTGCCGAGGCGCAGGCCGTTTACGTCGCCGGCAACCTCCGCGATCGGCAGGCCGATGCCGCAGCTCAAGATGTTGACGGCGCGCAGCCTCTTCGCCGCCGCCTGCCCGCCGCCGTAAACGCCCGCCTCGATCGCGAACTGGTGCGAGGTCGTCATGCCGCGGTCGCGCGCGAAGACCGGGACCTGCCGCTCCGCCAGCGCCTCGGCAAGCGCCTTCGCCGTCGCCGCCATCATCGCCGCATAGTCGTGGCCGAACTCCTGCCAATCCATCATGGTGATCGCCAGCGCCGCCGACTTGGCGGCGTCGAAATTGGCCGTGAGGCCGGGATAGGCGATGGCGTCGAGCTTCTCGGCGAGGCCGGCATCGTTGGTGACGATCAGGCCGGAGGGTGGGCCGCCCAGGCTCTTATAGGTGCTCATCGTCATGACGTGGGCGCCCTCCTCCAGCGGCTGCTGCCAGCCATGGCCAGCGATCATGCCGGAGAGGTGGGCGGCGTCGAACAGCACGATCGCGCCGACCTCGTCGGCAATGGCGCGGATCTCGCGGATCGGATGCGGGAACAGATTGAGGCTGCCGCCGATACTGATCACCTTCGGCCGCAGCCGTAGCGTGTCCTTGCGTAGTTTCTCGACATCGACCGTGTAGCCGTGGGCATCGATCGGGGCGGGATGGGTGACGACGCCATAGAGCCCGGCAGCGCCGGCGCCGTGATGGGTGACATGGCCACCGATCGCTGATGACGGCGCGATCACGACATCGCCGGGTTTAGCCGCGGCCATGAAGACATAGAGATTGGCGATCGCCCCGGAGGGCACGCGGATTTCGGCGTAATTCGCGCCGAAGACCTGAGCTGCGAGTTCGGCCGCCATCACCTCGATCTGCTCGATCGCCTCGAGACCCATCTCGTATTTGTCGCCGGGATAGCCGAGCGAAGGCCTGGTGCCGAGCCCCTGCCCCAGCACCGCCTCGGCGCGCGGGTTCATCACATTGGTCGCCGGGTTGAGGTTGACGCAGTCGCGCTCGTGGATGGTGCGGTTCTCGGTGACGAGATTGGCGAGCCTCTGCTCGCGCGCCGCGCGGTCCTGGCCGGCGACCTCGCCGGCGATCCGCAGCACGTAGTCTTCGCTCGCTGCCGGCACCCAACCGCGCCGCGCCAGTTTCACCGTCATCGCCATCCCTCGCCGAGCCCTGTTTCGCTGGGCTATTGCAGCGATTTGCCGGCGCTTATGCAAACCAGTTATCGTCGCCGGCAGGGCTAGAAAATCTAGGCCTGCAACAGCGTGCCGCCGATGCCCGTCAGACCGCCCCGCCCGCCTTTGCCACCACTCAACGCTTTGCGTGCCTTCGAGGCAGCGGCGCGGCTCGGCAGCTTCTCACGGGCGGCCGAGGAGATCGGGGTGACGCAAGGCGCCATCGCCCAACAGGTGCGCCATCTCGAAGCCTTCCTCGGGCTGACGCTGTTCCGGCGGCTGCCGCAGGGCGTCGCGCTGACCGAGGCTGCGCAGGAGGCCCGGCCACGTCTCAGCGCCGCCTTCGATGCACTGGCTCTGACCGTGCAGGAGCTCAAGGCGAGCCATGCCGGCCGGGCGCTCACCATCGCCGCCCTGCCCTGCATCGCCCAGCTCTGGCTGTCGCCGCGCCTGCCGGCGCTGCAGCAGGCCTTTCCCGGCCTCGCCATCTCGATCAGCGCGATGGAGGCGCCGCCGGCCGGCCGGCACGACAATTTCGACCTGGCACTGTTCTACCTCGCCAAGCCGCCGGCCGACGCACTCGCGCTCGACGAGGACAGCCTGTTCCCGGTCTGCGCTCCGGTCCTCGCATGCAACCTGCGGGCACCAGCCGACCTCGCCGGCCAGACTCTGCTGCACGACGCCGTCTGGAACAGCGACTGGGCGCATTGGCTACATCATGCCGGCGTAGGCGGGGTCGATGCCGGTCGCGGCCCGTCCTATTCGCTCTATGCGCTGGCGCTCGATGCGGCGCTTGGCGGCGCCGGTGTCCTGATCGGCCGCAGGAGCCTGGTTGCGCCTCACCTTGCCGATGGGCGGCTGGTCGCGCCCTTTGCGGAGGAATTCCCGAGCGGCGACCGGCTGACCATGCTCACCCCGCCAGCCGGCAAGCCACATCCGAAGCGGGCCGAGCTCATCGCCTGGCTGGAAGCCAGGGCCTGAACGAAAAAGGGCGGCTCGCGAGAGCCGCCCTTCGGATCGATATACCGGCCAAAGCCGATACTGAAATCAGCGCTTCGAGAACTGGAAGCTGCGGCGGGCCTTGGCCTTGCCGAACTTCTTGCGCTCGACGACACGCGAGTCGCGGGTCAGGAAGCCTTCCTTCTTGAGCGGGCTGCGCAGCTCCGGCTCATAGTGGGTCAGGGCCTTCGAGATGCCGTGACGGACCGCGCCGGCCTGGCCGGAGAGGCCGCCGCCCTTGACCGTGACGACGACGTCGTACTGGGTCATGCGATCGACCAGCATCAGCGGCTGCTGCAGGATCAGGCGCAGCACCGGGCGGGCGAAGTAGACTTCCTGGTCACGGGTGTTGACCGTGATCTTGCCGGAGCCTGGCTTGATCCAGACGCGGGCGATGGCGTTCTTGCGCTTGCCGGTGGCATAGGCGCGGCCCTGCGCGTCGACCTTCTTGACGTGGACGGGAGCCTCGGGCTGGACGCCCTTGGCGACCTGACCGAGCTGCTCGAGAGACTGGAGAACCTCAGCCATGGTCAGACCCTCGCGTTCTTGCGGTTGAGCGCCGCGACGTCGAGCGCCTCAGGCGACTGGGCGGCGTGCGGATGCTCCGAGCCCTTGTAGACGCGCAGATTGCCGAGGATCTGGCGGAAGAGCGGGCCGCGCGGCAGCATGCGCTCGACAGCCTTCTCGACGACGCGCTCGGGGAAGCGGCCATCCAGCAGGAACTTGGCGGAACGCTCCTTGATGCCACCCGGGAAGCCGGTGTGGTGGTAGTAGACCTTCTGGTCGCGCTTGCGACCGGTCAGCACCACCTTCTCGGCATTGATGACGATGATGTTGTCGCCGCAGTCGACATGCGGGGTGTAGGCGGCCTTGTGCTTGCCGCGCAGACGCATCGCCACCAGGGAGGCGAGACGGCCGACGACGAGCCCGGAGGCGTCGATCACAACCCACTTCTTCTCGACATCGGCGGGCTTGAGCGAGATGGTCTTCATCGCGGCACCCTTCGGCTGCTTGAAAAAAGGACAAGCCGCCGGCAGGCCGGCGGCGGTGTGGGCGTTGGATAGGCGGCTACCCCAATGATGTCAAGCAGAGAAAATACCCGACTTTGACGAAAAACGCATTGTTTTCAGGGCAATGCGCGAAACGGTATCTGAATACCGTAAAGAATCCGCATGCTTGCGCGCCTCGCTCCTGCGCGCCAGCATGATTTCCCACAACTTCGGAGGAACGCGATGCCAACTCCCGCAACCCGTCACCTCGCCGGCGCCGTGCTGCTCTCGCTTCCGCTCGCTTTCGCGCAGCCGGCCGCCGCCGAGGTCCACGTCCTCAGCTCCGGCGGCTTCACCGCCGCCTATAAGGACCTCGTCGCCGGGTGCGAGGTGAAGCTCGGCGAGAAGGTCGTCAGCGCCTATGGCGCCTCGATGGGAGCCGCCCCGGACGCGATCCCGAACCGGCTGGCGCGCGGCGAGCCGGCCGATGTGGTGATCCTGGCGGCCGATGCCTTCGACAAGCTGGTCAAGGACGGCAAGGGCACGGCCGGAACCCGCGTCGACCTGGCGCGCTCGGCGATCGGGCTTTCGGTCAAGGCCGGAGCGCCCAAGCCGGACATCTCGACCGTCGAGGCGCTGAAGAAGACGCTGATGGAGGCCAAGTCGATCGCCTATTCGGCGAGCGCCAGCGGCACCTATCTCTCCGAGGAGCTCTTTCCGAAGCTCGACCCGAGCGGCCAGGTCATGGCCAAGGCGAAGAAGATCTTCTCCGAGCGCGTCGGCACGATCGTCGCCCGGGGCGAGGCCGAACTCGGCTTCCAGCAGGTCAGCGAATTGCTGCCGATCGAGGGCCTCGACTTCGTCGGCACGCTGCCGGAAGAGGTCCAGCGCGTGACGGTGTTCTCGGCCGGCCTTGCCGCCGGCGCCAAGCAGCCTGAGGCGGCGAAGAAGCTGATCGCCTGCCTCGGCTCGGCGGAAGCCGCGCCGACGATCCGGAAGACCGGGCTCGACCCGATCCCGGCCAAATAACCAGGCTAGCGCTCAGCCGGGATCGAATAGGTCCCGGTCGCGTGGCAGACCATCTCGGCGTCGCCCTGCGAATAGAGGCAGACCTCGCCGACGGCGAGGCGCTTGCCGAGCTTGAGCAGCTTGGCTTCGCCGATCAGCGCGGACTGCCCGGGCTTGCGCAGGAAATTGTAGTTGAGGCTCGTCGTCACCGCGAGCGCGACCGGGCCGATCTGGGCGAGGATCGCGACATAGAGCGCGAGATCGGCGAGCGCCATCATGGTCGGTCCGGAAATCGTACCGCCCGGCCGCAGGTGCTTCTCGTGATAGTCGCAGCGCATGCGCGCGCTGAGCGGCCCGACCTCCTCGACGAAATAGGTGCGGCCGCCATAGTGGAGCTGCGGGAAGACCTGATCGAGATAGGCCTCGATCTCGGCGGCGCTCATGCGGGTCGTCATCGTGCGGAAAACCGGGGTCTGATCGGACGTTAGTCCCCTTGCAGCATGCGCCCGGCCTTCCGACAATAGGACAAACCGCGAAAGGCCTGTTGCCATGAACGCCCATGCCGGAGCGCAGATCCTGCTGCGCGAGGATGCCGACGGCATCGCGACCCTGACCTTGAACCGCCCCGAAGCGCGCAATCCGCTGAGCGAGGCGATGCTGGCCACCCTGTCGGAGACGCTCGCCGCGATCGCGGCCGACCACAGCGTCCGGGCAGTGGTACTGGCCGCGGCTGGCCCGGTGTTTTCGGCGGGCCACGACCTCAAGGAGATGAGCGCGCGCCGGGCCGATCCGGACCGCGGCCGCGCCTATTTCGCCGATATCCTTGGGCGCTGCTCGGGCATGATGCAGCAGATCACCGCCCTGCCCCAGCCGGTGATCGCCGCGGTCGAGGGCACCGCGACCGCCGCCGGCTGCCAGCTCGTCGCGACCTGCGACCTCGCCGTCGCCGGCGAAGCCGCGCGCTTCTGCACGCCGGGCGTCCATATCGGCCTGTTCTGCTCGACCCCGATGGTGGCGCTCTCGCGCAACCTCTCGGCCAAGCATGCCATGGAGATGCTGCTGCTCGGCGAGATGGTGCCGGCGAAGGAGGCGGCCCGGATGGGACTGGTCAATCGCGTCGTGCCGGCAGGCGAAGCCCTGGCGGAGGCCAGGCGGCTCGCCGCGATCATCGCCTCGAAATCGGCTGCGACGGTCAAGACCGGCAAGCGCGCCTTCTACGAGCAGCGCGAGATGGGGCTGAAGGCGGCCTATGATCATGCCTCGGCGGTGATGGTCGAGAACATGCTGGCGCGCGACGCCGAAGAGGGCATCGGCGCCTTCATGGAGAAGCGCCAGCCGGAGTGGCGTAACAGCTGAGAGGGCAGGCTCGTCTGAAGACGAGGCCGCCATCGGCATGCAGGTTCGCGCGCCTATGGTCGCCCGATCAGATGCCGAAGAGCGGGATCGGTTCCTGTTCCGCTCGCGCCGGCTCGGCTTCGGGGTGCGCGGCCCGTTGCGCCTGCTCATTCGCCGGCAATTGCAGCACGGTCGCGGTCTGGCCCTGCGAGAGGTTGGTCAGCAATTCGATTCGCCCATTGGGCAGTTCGATCGCGTCATGATGGGCATAGGGCTTGTCGAGATCGACCTGGCGGAAGCGCGCCACCTTCGCCCCGAGACGGCGATGCGGCAGGAAGCCGATCGCCCTGTCGCATTCGATCTCGGCCGAGAACGCCAGCTCCGTTCCGGGCAGCACGCAGACCGCGACATTCGGCTGAGCCGCGGAGCAGAAGCCCCTGGTGCTCGATCCGGCGAAGCTGGTGGTCTTGAGGACGTCGCCGACTTTGGCAGGAGTCGACATAACATGGTGCAGACTGTAGTCGCACATGGCAGGCCCTCCTCACTGGTGAAGAGCTGGATTTGCTCTTCCTCTTCCAAGATGGGGAATGCGCTTGCCGACGCTATGTTCCGGGCATCGGCGCGCTTTCGGCGCCGATTCAGGAACGCCGGGCAACAGGTTCAATTCGCTGGGATTTTGGCTCCGTGAATCACGACGCTTACGATGATGCGCTCATTCGCCGCATCCTGCGCGAGGTGAAGACGATCGCGCTGGTCGGCGCTTCCGCCAACGAGGCGCGCCCGAGCTGGATCGTCACCAAATATCTGCTCGATCGCGGCTATGACGTGATCCCAGTCAATCCGGGCCTCGCCGGCCAGACGCTGCTGGGCAAGACCGTCTATGGCTCGCTCAAGGACATCCCCGGCCCGATCGACATGGTCGAGATCTTCCGCAACTCGGAAGCGGCCGGGCCGATCACCGACGAGGCGCTCGGCTTGGACCCGCTGCCCAAGGTGATCTGGATGCAGCTTTCGGTGCGCAATGACGAGGCCGCGGCCAAGGCCGAGGCCATGGGTGTCACTGTGATCATGAACCGCTGCCCGAAGATCGAATATGGCCGGCTCTCCGGCGAGATCGGCTGGCAAGGCATCAATTCGCGCATCCTCTCGGCGAAGAAGCCGGTGCTGGCCGGCAAGGGCTTCCAGAAGCTGACGATCAACCGGCCGGGGACATAAAGGCGCGGGAAGCCCCTTCCCCGCCAGCGGGCGATCGCTAATCTCGCCGCTCCCGCTCGTCGCCGGAGAAGGCCGATGTCATTGCTCGACCGCCGCACCCTCCTGCTCGCCGGCCTCGCCAGCACGCTCGGCGGAGGCAGCGCCCGCGCCGCCTTCCCCGAGCGGCCGATCCAGCTCGTCGTGCCGTTCGCTCCGGCGGGCGGCACCGACATCGCGGCGCGCCGGCTCGGCGAGACGCTGGCGCGGCAGCTCGGCCAATCGGTGATCATCGACAACCGGCCGGGCGCCAACGGCATCGTCGCCGGGCAGGCCGTGGTCAAGGCGCCGGCCGATGGCCACACGCTGCTGGTCGCGACCGCGGCGAGCTTCTCCGCCGCTCCGGCGCTCGGGCAGAAGCTGCCCTATGACGTCGAGCACGACTTCGCCCCTGTCGCCATGCTCGGCCTGTTCCCGCTGGTCCTGAACGCCTCGCCGGCGCTGCCGGTCTCTTCGCTCGCCGAGTTCCTCGCCTATGCGAAGCAGCGGCCCGGCCAGCTCAACTTCGCTTCGGCCGGGATCGGCGGCACCAACCATCTCGTGTTCGAGATGATCATGCAGGCGGCCGGCCTCAAGCTGGCGCATGTGCCTTATCGCGGCGCCGGCCTCGCGGCGGCCGATCTGATGTCGGGCCAGGTCCATGTCATGATCGACAGCCTTGCGGCGAGCCTCGGCAACATCCAGGGCGGCAAGCTGAAGGCGCTCGCCGTGACGACCGATACACGTCAGCCGCAGCTCCCCGACCTACCGACGCTCAAGGAACAGGGCGTCGACGTGGTCTATCCCGGTTGGGCCTCGATCGTCGCGCCGGCCGGCATCGCGCCCGACACGCTGCGCATCCTCAGCACCGCGATCAATGCTGCGATGAGTGATGCCGAGCTGGTCGCGCGCTATCGTGAGCTGGTGATCGAGCCGGTCGCCTGGAGCCCGCAGGAGACCGGCGCCTTCATGGCCCGCGACCGCGCGATCCTGACCGAGCTGGTGGCGAAGACCGGGATCAAGCTGACGGAATAGGGGGAGCAAGCGCATGCGCCGGGAGAGCACGACCTGCTGCATCGCCGGAGGCGGCCCGGCCGGGATGATGCTCGGCTTCCTGCTGGCGCGCGCCGGCGTCGACGTGATCGTGCTGGAGAAGCACGCCGATTTCCTGCGCGATTTCCGCGGCGACACCATCCATCCCTCGACCATGCAGGTGATGCACGAGCTCGGCCTGCTCGATGAATTCCTCAAGCTGCCACATGTCCGGGAAGACGACCTCGTCGCCCGCTTCGGCAACGAAGACATCACCGTTGCCGATTTCAGCCATCTACCAGTCAGGGCGCCGTTCATCGCCTTCATGCCGCAATGGGATTTCCTCGATTTCCTCGCCGATCACGGCCGGGCCAATCCGAATTTCCGGCTGCTGATGCAGACGAAGGCCAGCGGCCTGATCGTGGAGAAGGGCCGCGTTGTCGGACTTGCAGCCGAGGGACCGGATGGCGCGCTGGAGATCGGCGCCGATCTCGTCGTCGCGGCGGATGGCCGGCGCTCCGACGTGCGCGCCGCCGCGGGCTTCACCGTCACCGAGCTCGGCGCGCCGATGGACGTGCTCTGGTTCCGCCTGAGCCGCCGGCCGGACGAGCCGGCCCAGGCCTTCGGCCAGGTCGCGGCCGGGCGCTTCTTCATCCGGCTCAATCGCGGCGACTACTGGCAATGCGCCTTCATCATCCCGAAGGGCTCGCTCGAAAAACTGCAAGCCGCCGGGCTCGACGCCTTCAAGAAGGGGTTGCTCGCGCTCGCGCCGGAGCTGACCGACCGCGCCGATGAACTCTCCTCATGGGACGACATCAAGCTGCTCTCGGTCGCTGTCGACCAGCTCGAGCGCTGGTGGCGGCCGGGGCTCCTCTGCATCGGCGACGCCGCCCACGCCATGTCGCCGATCGGCGGCGTCGGCATCAACCTGGCGATCCAGGATGCCGTCGCAGCCGCCAACCTGCTGGCGAGACCGCTGCGCGAGAAAACGCTGACAGATGCCGATCTCGCCGCCGTCCAGAAGCGGCGGGAATGGCCGGCCAAGGTCACGCAAGCCGTCCAGATCGCGATCCAGAACCGGGTGATCACACCGCTGCTCGCAGCGGACAAGCCGATCGCACCACCCTGGCCGCTCAGGCTGTTGCAACTCTTCCCGCTGCTGCGACGACTGCCGGCGCGCATGGTCGGCATGGGCGTGCGGCCGCAGCATGTCGGGCCGGAGCTGGCGCCGCGCCACAGAATTGACGCTCGGGATAGCGTTCGTTAAACCGAACAAGACCGTTTCACGATCAGAATTGTCAGGGAGCACGCCATGTCAGACCGCGCACCGGGTTTCCATACGCTCGCCGTCCATGCCGGCGCTGCTCCCGACGCAGCCACCGGCGCGCGCGCCACGCCGATCTACCAGACGACCTCCTTCGTCTTCGACGATGTCGACCATGCCGCCTCGCTGTTCGGGCTGCAGGCCTTCGGCAACATCTATACTCGCATCGGCAATCCGACCAACGCGGTGCTGGAAGAGCGCGTCGCGGCGCTGGAGGGCGGCACGGCTGCGCTGGCGGTGGCTTCGGGCCATGCCGCCGAGTTCCTGTGCTTCCACGCTTTGCTGCAGCCGGGCGACGAGTTCGTCGCCGCCAAGAAGCTCTATGGCGGCTCGATCAACCAGTTCAATCACTCCTACAAGAACTTCGGCTGGAACGTGATCTGGGCCGATTCCGATGATCTGGAGGCCTTCGCCGCGGCAGTGACGCCGAAGACCAAGGCGATCTTCATCGAATCCATCGCCAACCCCGGCGGCGTCATCGTCGACATCGAGGGCATCTCGAAGATCGCGAAGAAGCACAACATCCCGCTGATCGTCGACAACACGATGGCCAGCCCCTATCTGATCCGTCCCTTCGAGCACGGCGCCGACATCGTCGTGCATTCGGCGACCAAGTTTTTGGGCGGCCATGGCAACTCGATCGGCGGCCTGATCGTCGACGGCGGTTCGTTCAACTGGACCGGCGACGAGCGCTACCCGATGCTGTCCAAGCCGCGGCCGGAATATAACGGCATGGTGCTGGGCGAGACCTTCGGCAATTTCGCCTTCGCGATCGCGACCCGCGTGCTCGGCCTGCGCGACATGGGCCCGGCACTCTCGCCCTTCAACGCCTTCATGATCCTGACCGGCATCGAGACGCTGCCGCTGCGCATGCAGCGCCATTGCGAGAACACGCTGAAGGTGGCGACGCATCTGGCCAAGCACCCGGCGGTCGAATGGGTGAACTATGCCGGCCTGCCCGACAACAGGTACTACGCTCTCGCCCAGCGCTACTGCCCCAAGGGCGCCGGCGCGGTCTTCACCTTCGGCCTCAAGGGCGGCTACGACGCCGGCATCCAGCTGGTCTCGAAACTCCAGCTGTTCTCGCATCTCGCCAATATCGGCGACACGCGCTCGCTGGTGATCCACCCGGCCTCGACCACGCATCGCCAGCTCTCGGACGCACAGAAGACGGCGTCCGGCGCCGGCCCCGAGGTGGTGCGCCTGTCGATCGGCATCGAGGATGTCGAGGACCTGATCGCCGATCTGGATCAGGCGCTGGCCTGATCCAACTCCTCGCGGAGGCGGCGGGCGGTCGCCTGCTGCTCCTCCGCGGGCGGTCGCGGGCAGTCGCGATAGGTCACGACCTCCTCGGCGATATAGCGCCGGGAGGTCACATCGTCGGACCGCACCATCGGGATGAGGTGGGCGTGGGCATGGGCGATGTCGTTGCCGGTGAACATGAAGGCGACCTTCGGCACGCCATAGATCCGCTTCAAGGCCCTGGCGACGCGCTGGCCGAGCTGGATGATCTCGGCCGCGAGTTCCGCCGGCATCTCCTCGAAATAGGGATGGTGCGTGCGCGGCACGATCTGGACATGGCCCGGCCGCACCGGCGCGATATCGAGGAAGGCGACGAGGTTTTCGGTCTCGGCGACGCGATGCGACGGGACCTTCCCGGCCGTGATCGCGCAGAACAGACAGCCTTCAGGCCGCATGCCTCTCTCCCTGCTGCGTGCGCGTCAGATGCACCACCCCCATCGCCAATACGGTGAAGCCGAGCGCCTGATGGGCAAGGCCGGCCCAAAGCGGCACGACCAGCAGCAGCGTCACGATACCGAGCGCAGATTGCGCGAGGACGAGCCCGGCAACAGCAGTCGCGCGCTTGGCGGCGCCTGAGCCCGGCGCGGCACGGCGTAAAGCTAGCACCTGCCAGAGCGCGAAGGCGAACAGGATATAGGCGCCGATGCGGTGGTTGAACTGCACCAGCGCGACATTGTCGACGAAGTTCTCCCAGAACGGCGTGCCGGCGAAGAGGGTCGCGGATGACGGAACCAGCGCGCCGTCCATCAGCGGCCAGGTGTTGAAGGTGAAGCCGGCCTTGGAGCCGGCGACGAGCCCGCCGAGCGCGATCTGGACGAAGAGCAGCAGGAGCAGGACCCAGGCCGCCGCCCTGCCCCGCATCGGCTCGCTGCGACGCAGCGGCGTCAGCCAGGTGGCGAAGGCGATGACGCTGGCGAAGAAGAAGCCGGCGAAGGTCAGGTGCAGCGTCAGCTTGACCGGCGCGACTGCGACCATGCCGGGCTGCAAGCCCGAGGCGACCATGATCCAGCCGATCGTGCCCTGCAGGCCGAGCAGCAGGCCCATGCCGAACAGGATCGCGGTCTCGCGCCACGGCATCGAGCGCCGCAGCAGAATGACGAAAAAGCCGGCGAGATAGAGCAGCCCGATGAAGCGGCCGAGCTGGCGATGGCCCCATTCCCACCAGTAGATGAACTTGAAATCGCCGAGCTCCATGCCGGAGTTGAGGAGCTGGTATTGCGGGCTGAGGCGATACTTCTCGAATTCGAGCGCCCAGGCAGCGTCGCCGAGCGGCGGGATCGCGCCGGTGACGGGCCGCCATTCGGTGATCGAGAGGCCCGAGCCGGTCAACCGCGTCGCGCCGCCGACCACGACCATGACGAAGACGAGGAAGGCGACGGCCCAGAGCCAGCGGCGGATGCCGGCATGGCCGGTGGCGGCCGGAACGGCAGGCTGATCGAGCGCGATCGTCACGGCGGCGGGACCTCGGGTCGCAGGCGGCGGAGTTGATTGCGCTTCACAAGCGCGGCGGCGGGTGACAGATAGTCCGCCCGCAAGACCTGAACAACGCCCGCAATGCCGCAGCCCGGACAGACAATCGCCATGAGGCAGACCCATCGCAAGCTGATCGGCACGGTCGTGATGATCGTCTTCGTCTGCGTCTACGCGCTCGTCGCCATGGCGCTGGCACAGGGACGGATCACCGAAGCCTCGAAGCTCGTGCAGACCATCGCCTATGTCGTGCTCGGGCTGGTCTGGGTGCTGCCGCTGCTGCCGCTGATCAAATGGATGGAGCGGAAGGACGAGGTTTGAGGGCAGCCTGACCGGGTGCGACGCTCTCTTCCTTCTCCCGGATGGGAGAAGGTGGCGCGGAGCGCCGGATGAGGGCCTGCCTTGTCCAACGAGGGCGCAGCGGCGGCCACCCACTATAACAATCAGCGGCGGTCCCTCACCCCTACCCCTCTCCCATCCGGGAGAGGGGATCCCGCGCTAACCTACACTCACCTTCCGCCCTCGGTTCCACAGCAGGAACGGCAGCCCGGACAGCAGCGCCTTCAACGCAGCTTCACTCTGATGCAGGCCGTTGAGCGAGATGCGCGGTAGCGCATGCAGATGCCCGGTGTGCTCGGCGAAGAGATGCCCCGGCCGCGTCGTCACGGCGCTGGCGAAGCCCGCCTCTTTCGCCAAAGCGAATTCGCGCAACCCGGCGGAGGTCGGATCGCCGACCGGATAGGCGAAGTGGCGGATCGGCATGTCCAATGTCGTCTCCAGCCAGGTCTTGCTCTCGACGATCTCGCGGCGCGCGATCTCCTCCGGATGCTTGGCCAGCATCGGATGGCTCAGCGTATGCGCGCCGATGGTGACGCCCGGCGCGCCGGCGAGCGAGCGTAGCGTTTCCGTCGGCAGGCATTCGCGCTCGACCAGCGCAGCGGGATCGACGCCGGCCTGCCGTCCGAGCTCGGAAATCACTGACAGCAGAATCGCTTCCGGGCCTTTGCGCAGACGCCAGTAGAGCCGGTCGAACGCGTTCTGCTTTTCGGCGTCGGTGTCAGCCGGCGCCTCGAAGCGGCCATCGGGAAGCGCGACCGACAGTCGCGGCAGCGCCCGGATCGCCTCCTCCAGCTCCAGCCACCACAGACGCGCCGTCCGCTCGGCGAAGCCGCGCACGACATAAAGCGTCCACGGCGCCTGGTGTTTCGCCAGCACCGGCCAGGCATGGTCGAGATTGTCGCGATAGCCGTCGTCGAAGGTGAGCGCGACGAAGAAGCGGCGGGGTCTGGGGTCGGCCAGGCGCACCAGCGCCTCGTCGAGCGAGACGATGTCGTAGCCCTCGGCCCGGATCAGCGTCAGCGCCCGGTCGAGGAAATCAGGCGTGATCTCAAGCAAACCGTTCGGGCGAAAGCCGGCGGCGGCCGGCGCAGGGCGGACATGATGCAGCGTCAGGATCGCGCCCTTGCCCTGGGCGAGCCCCCTGCCCCAGCGGTCGGCGCCAGTCGCCGCGATGGCCGCGAAGGCGGCTGAAAAAGCCTTGTGGCGCAGGCTCATGCCCGGCGTCTCCGCGACATCGATTCAACCCTTCGCTAACGCTGTTCGGCGATGGCGTCATGCAACGTCCGCGACAGTGGCAGGTCCGTTCACAATGCCGGGTTAAGGAGGACGGCATGTCCGCCGTCGCCGACCGCGCGCCAAGCACGTCCAGCGCCCCCGCCTTGCCGCGGGAGGTGGAGGCGCGCCCCTGGGCCAGGGTGGTGGCCGGCAGCGACCTTGCCGCTCTCGAAGCCGACTGGCGCGCGCTCGAAACAAGCGCGCTGGTGACGCCCTACCAGTCCTATGACTGGGTCCGGCCCTTCGTCGCGACGATCGGGCAGGCCGAGGACATGGACTTCCGCTTCATCCGGGTCGAGGACAGCCTGGGCAGGCTGCTCGCCCTGTTCCCGCTGGTGATCACCAGGCGTCTCGGCACGCGCTTCGCCGAATTCATCGGCGGCAAGCACGCCAACTATCACATGGCGCTCTACCGGCCGGATTTCGCTGAGGCGCTCGATGCGGCGGCGACGCAAGTGCTGCTGCGGGAGATCGGCGCGGCGATCGGCGGGATCGACGCACTGTTCCTGATCAACCAACCGACCGCCTGGCAGGGCATCGCCAATCCGCCGGCGATGCTTGCCGCCGGGCAGAGTCCGAGCCGCGCCTACAAGCTCGCGCTCGAACCGGGCAATGGCGAGGGCACGCTCCGGCGCTCGATGAGCAAGCATGCCCGCAAGAAGCTGACGACCAAGCGCAATCGCTTCGCCGAGTTCGGCTCGTCCGAATTAATCCAGGCCCATAGTGAAGCCGAGATCGCGCGCGTACTCGACGCCTTCCTGGCGCAGAAGGCCGCCCGTTTCGCCCAGATGGGCCTGCCCGACCCGTTCGCCCCGCCGGCGATCCGCGCTTTCCTGTGCGAGGGCGCGCTCGGACAACCTGGCCGGTCGCCGGCAATCGAGCTCTATTCGCTCGACCTCGCCGGCCGCTCGGTCGCGACCTATGTCGGCGCCGTGCAAGGCGAGCGCTTCTCCGGCATGGCGACCTCCTTCGACCTCGGCTCGGAGACCGCGCGCACCAGCCCGGGCGAAATCCTGCTGATCGAGCTGATCAAGTGCAAATGCCAGGCCGGCTTCAGCATGTTCGACCTCGGCGTCGGCGAGGCCCGCTACAAGACGACGATCTGCGACGACAGCGACGAGCTGGTCGACACCTTCTTCCCGTTGACCGCCAAGGGGCGGGCCTATGCTGGCTACAGCCAGGCCAAGCGGGCGCTGAAGCGGCGGATCAAGGCCTCGCCCCTCGCCCTCAAGGCGGCGCAACGTGTCCTCGGGCTGCTGAGACGCCGCAAGCCGGCAGAGGCAGACGAATAGCTGCTGCTGACAGATGCTGACAAGCGATCGGGTTTGATCAGCCCCGCAACCTTCACGGAGCGGGCGAGATGACGATCATCAGCGGCAGCTGCCATTGCGGCGCGACCAGATTCGAGGTGCTGGAGCCGGTAACCGAGGTGGTCGCCTGCACCTGCTCGATCTGCTCGAAGCGCGGCGCGTTGTGGAGCTATCACAAGCCGGCCCAGTTCCGGCTGCTGACACCGCGCGAGAGCCTCTCGACCTATCGCTGGCAGAGCCGGATGGTCGCGCATCATTTCTGCGGCAATTGCGGCTGCACCACCTACACCGAGTCGCCGGACTGGTCGAGCGGCGAGCCGGATTTCGACAATCCGAAGGTCGCGGTGAATGCGCGCGCGCTCGATGATTTCGACCTCACTGCCGTCCCGGTCACGGTGATCGACGGCAAGAACCTCTGGTAGGCAGGCTCAGGCCGGAACCGGCTCCTTCTCCTGCGGGACCAGCTCGACCGTCTCCGGCGTCTCGACCATGACGAGCGCGATCGGGGCTGCCATCAGATCTGTCAGGCGATAGGCGACCTCGACGGCGTGGCCGTTGCCGATATGGCCGGCCATGACCAGCGCGCCCTGGGCGCGGCCCAGCAGCGGCGCCAGCGTCTCGGCATCATCGGTCGAGGCGGCAGCGACCAGCACCCAGTCATAGGTCTCGCAGAGGGCATCGAGCGCGACGTCGACGATGTCGGACGCCGCCAGCACCGCTGCGCGCCCGGCCCGGCCCGAAGCGATCTCGTGCAGGCGGGAATCCGGCTCGCGGGTGATGATGTCGGAGAACATCGCCTCGCCGGCGAGCAGTTCGGAGAAGCCGGCCCGCTCGCGATCGCCGTCGCTGGCAAGATCGACAAGGATGCAGCGGCTGCGCTCGGAGAGAAGCTGCGCCAGCGCCCGCGGCGACGCCTCTCCCGGCTCGGCGCCGTCCAGCACCACGACGAGCGGCGCATGGCCTTCGCTGGCCTTGTTGACGCAAGCGGCAAGATCGGCCGCGCCCGCCTCGGGGTCGGCAAGGTCGAGGTGCAGCTGGCCGACGCGCCCACCATGAGTCAGGAGTCCGGCAATGCGCTCGCGGCGGGGCGGCGGCGCCTTCGCGACGCTGTCCTCGTCCTCCTCCGGAGTCTCCACCAGCGGCTCGGCGCGCGCCCGCATCTTGCGGCGCGGCGCTTCCTCGGCCGGAGCCGGGGCGGCGCCGTTCAGGAGCTCGCGCGAAACCACCACCGCCAGCGCGGCCAGGAAGGTCGCGAGCGTCGCGACGACCATGGTCGGCAGCTTCTTCGGGAAGGAGGGCTGTGTCGGCTCGACGGCGCGCGAGATGATGCGGGCATCGGCCGGCGTCGCATTCTGGGCATCGCGGGCGAGCGCCTCGCGATAGCGCAGCATGTACTGCTCGAGCTGCTCGCGCTGGGTGCGGGCCTCGCGCTCCAGCGCACGCAGCTGGACCTCGTCGTCATTGGCGCCGGAGACGGTCTTCTTCTGGCCATCGAGCGCGGCGGTGACGCTCTCGACGCGCTGGCCCGCGATCTTGGCCTCGTTCTCCAGCGTGCGCACGGCGCGCTCGGCTGCGGCGCGAATCTGGCCCTCGAGGTCGGCGAGCTGGGCGTTCAGCTCCTTGATGCGCGGATGTTCCGACAGGAGATTGCGCGATTCGAGCGCAATCTGGGCGCGCAGGTTGACGCGCTGCTCGATCAGGCGACGGACGAGCTCGTTATTGGCGACATCGGGAATCTCGAAGGTGCGCCCGCCCTTGATCGCGTCGCGGATGATCGCAGCCTTGGCCTGGGCTTCGGACTGCTGGTTGCGCGCATTGGAGAGCTGCGTCGACAGATCGGCGAGCTGCTGGGCGGTGATCGTCGTGTTGTTGGTGCCGACCAGCAGGCCGTGGCGGGAGCGGAACGCCTCGACCTTGGCCTCGGATTCAGCCAGCTTCTTGCGCAACGGCTCGATCGTGGTGGAGAGCCAGGACGAGGCGCTGCGGGCCGTGTCCTGCTTGGCCGCCTCCTCCATGTCGAGATAGACGGCGGCGATTTCATTGGCGGCCTTGGCGGCGAGCGCAGGGTCGCGCGAGGTGAACTCGATCGAGACGATGCGCGAGCGCCCGACCGGGAAGACCAGCAGCCGGTCGTAATAGGTTTCCAGTACCCGCTCCTCCGGCGAGCGGTCGGCCGGATGGGCGCCGATGCCGAGCAGCACGCCGATCTTCTTCAAGGCCCCGAGCGCGCCGGCTCCGGAATCGAACTCCGAATTGCCGACCAGACCGATGCGCTTGATCGCCTCACGCGCGAGGTCGCGCGACATGATGACCTGGACCTGGCTCTGCACGCCTTCCGGATCGAATTGCTGGCCGGAGCTGTCAGCCGTCTGCCCCGGCCGGGTGTAGTAACTGTCGCGGCTCTGCAGCAGGAGCTGGGCCTGGCCGGTGTAGCGCGGCGGAATGACGTTGACCGCGACGAAGGACAAGCCCAGCGCCGCCAGAGTCGGCCCGATGATCCAGAGCTTCCTCGCCTTGATCGCGGTCCACAGGGCCGGCAGATCGAGCAGGTCGGAGCGGCTCTCGCCGGCAGCCGCAACGGTGTCGTAGCGAGCGGTCATGAGGCTTCCATTCACGCAGAACTCGCGCGCCCCTGAAGGGCACGTAGCGTCATCTGACCCCATTAAGGTTAGTGGCCGGTTAAGAGAGGCGCGCTCGAATATGCCGCGAAGAGCCGGTCCGATCAGGTTTTGTTAACCATGACGACCTATCCCTAGGGGCATGTCTCGATGGGTCCGCCGGTGATGATGAGTAGACATCCCGTCTGTCTGGCGCTTGCCGCCGCGCTTGCCATGGCTGGCTGCGCGCCGCGCGTCGTCGCGCCGGAATTCGCCGTCGAGACGACAGCGCCCTACCAGCTCGCCAGCGGCGACCGGCTGCGCGTCATCGTCTTCGGCCAGGACAATCTCTCCAACATCTACGCCGTCGACGGCTCCGGCCGGATCTCGATGCCGCTGATTGGCGCCGTCGAGGTGCAGGGGCGCACGACGCAGCAGCTCGAACGGGCGATCGAGGCGAAGCTGCGCGGCGGCTATCTGCGCGAACCCAAGGTTTCGGTCGAAGTCGATGCCTACCGGCCGTTCTTCGTGCTCGGCGAAGTGACCAATTCCGGCCAGTTCCCGTTCGTGAACGGCATGACGGTGCAGACGGCGGTGGCGATCGCCGGCGGTTTCACCCCGCGCGGCCAGCGCAACTATGCCGAGGTCACCCGCCTGATGGACGGCCAGCTCGTCACCGGCACGGTGCCGATCACCTATCCGGTCAGGCCCGGCGACACGATCGTGATCAAGGAACGCTGGTTCTGACCACACCCCAGGGCCTTGCGACCATGTCCGCCGCTCCCCTGACGATCCTGCACGTCTTCCGCGCCCCGCTCGGCGGGCTGTTCCGGCACGTGCTCGACCTCGCCCGTGGCCAGATCGACCGCGGCCATGCGGTCGGCATCTTCTGCGATTCGACCACCGGCGGCGTGCGCGCCGACCAGGTCTTCGCCGAACTCGGGCCGCAACTTTCGCTCGGTGTCACCCGCGTGCCGATGTCGCGCTATCCCAGCCTCACCGACATGCGCGCGCAGGCCTCGGCCGTATCGACCCGCAAGCGGATCGCACCGCAGATCGTGCATGCGCACGGCTCGAAGGGCGGCGTCTACGCCCGCCTGCCAGCACTGGTCTCTCCGGGACGGCGTTATGTCACCGCCTACACGCCGCATGGCGGCAGCTTCAACTACAAGCCGGGCAGCACCGAGCACCGCATCTACATGGCGATCGAGCGCCTGCTCGAGCCGGCAACCGACATGTTCCTGTTCGAGAGCGCCTTCATCGCCGGGCGCTTCGAAGCCCATATCGGGCATAAGCCGCGCACCGATCATCGCATCGTGCTGAACGGCATCTCCGAGGCCGAATTCGAGCCGATCGACCATGCGTCAGCCAAGTTCGATCTCGTCTATCTCGGAGAGCTGCGTTCAGCGAAGGGTGTCGACACGCTGATCGAAGCACTCGCGCTGCTGAAGCGCAGGGATGGGCTGACGCCGCGCATCCTGATCGTCGGCTCCGGGCCGGACGAAGCCCTGCTGCGGCAGATGACGGTCGACCAGGGCGTCGCGGGCCAATGCGTGTTCGAGCCGCCTGGACCGATCCGCGCCGCACTCGCCAAGGCCCATGTGATGGTGATCCCGTCTCGGGCCGAGTCCCTGCCCTATGTGATCCTTGAAGCGGCAGCGGCGGCGCAGCCGCTGATCGCCACCGATGTCGGCGGCATCAAGGAGATCTATGGCCCCGACCATGCCGCCCGGCTGATCCGTCCGAACGAGCCGACCATCCTGGCCGACGCGATCCGCAAGGCGCTGGCGACGCCGGCAGAAGAGCGCCTCGACGAGGCTGCCGACCTCGCCTCGCATGTCCGGGCGAATTTCCGCCTCGACACCATGGTCGACGGCGTGATCGGCGCCTATCGCACCGCGCTCGCCAGACGCATCGGCTGACGCTCGACAGCCAAGCGGTCGCTTCCGGTTCCGCTTTCGCGAATCCTCCCCTATGCTCGTCTCGTCGCGGGCTCCCGGCGTTGGCCCTGTCCGCTCGCGGCGCGAACCAGTTCGGACGGCGCGTGCATGTGGCGCAACGAACGCAAGGCGAGCGCGCGCCGCGCGCGGCTCGAACGCGAATGGACGCGGCTTTTCCGCTATGCCTGCGCGCTGACGCGCGACCGGGAGCGAGCCGCCGATGCCGCCCAGGAAGCTGCCTTGCGGGTTCTGACGGCCAAGAGCGAACCGGCGGATGACCCCGCCTATCGCCGCTGGCTCTACAGCATCCTGCGCAACCTGCTGATCGACCAGATCCGGCGACTGCAGCGCGAGCAGGGCACGCCGGCGCCTGAGCCGGCCGATTGGCGTTTCGACGAACGCGCGCTCAGCGCGATCACGGTTCGGCAGGCGCTGGAGCAGTTGCCCGTCGCGATGAAGGAGGTGGTGGTCTTGGTCGATCTCGACGGCTTCAGCTATGCGGAGGCGGCGGCGCTGATCGGCGTGCCGGCCGGCACCGTCATGAGCCGCCTGTCGCGGGCCCGGGCCATGCTGCTTTCGATCATAGGGGGAGCCAATATCCGCGTGCTCCCGACGCGCCATGCCGCATCGAACTGACCAGTCGCCCCCATCGGATTGGGAGACGCTCAACGCCTTCGCCGATGGCGAGCTGGCGCCCGTCGAGCAGCGCGTCCTGGCGGAGCGGCTGGCGACTTCGCCGGAGACGGCGGAGAGGCTGCGCAGCATCGTCAGGCTGAAGCAGGGACTGCGAGGGCTGCCGGCTGATGTTGCACCGCCCCTGCCCTCGCTTTCGACGGCGCCGCGACAGCGCTGGCACCGAGCCGCTGCCATCGCTGCGGCTCTCGTCATCGCCGCAGCTGTCGCCTTTACGCCGATCCTGTTACGGCGCGATGCCTCCGACGCCTTCCTCTCGGCGTCGATGGCGGCGCATGAGCAATTCGCGAGCGCGCCGGCCCAGCCTGCGGCGATAGTCGCGCCAGCCGCGGCCTTGCCAGTCGCCAACGAGCTCTCTCGTCTTGGCCTGCAGCCGGTCTGGCAGACGGCTTCGGCTTCGGGTGAGGTCAGGATCGGCTTCATCGGCGCGCGCGGCTGCCGGCTCAGCCTGCATGTCAGCTCGCATGACGAGCCGGCGCCGGCACCCGCGCAGGCCGATGCGGCGCTGACGGGCTGGAATGCCGGCGGGCGCGGTTATCTCCTGATCGCAACCGGAATGCCTCAGGCGCGTTTCGAAATGATCGCGGGCTTCATCAAGGCCCTGACGAGCGAGCCTGCCGACAAGGTCGAGCCTCTGCGCACCGCCCTGCAGAACGAGTGGCGCAACGCGCAGCCCTGCCTCGCCTAAAATAGTTTCCGGCAGGATGGAATGATCCGGCCCGCTCGCGCGTCTTGTTCCTCAGAAGCCGGCGCAATGGCGACGCCGCGAGGGAGGACAGCATGGCGAAGCAGGAACGGTCCCTGGGCGAACTCTATGGCGACGATCCGGAGCGCGGCGACGCTCTCGCCTTCGGCCGCCGCACCGGCTCCTCGCGCCGCGGCTTCCTCGGTGGCGCCGGGCTCGCGGCAATGGGCGCGGCGGTCGGGGGCTCCATCCCGTTTTCCGACAATATGCCCGGCGGTCTGATCCCTGCCGCATTGGCGCAAGGGGCGCCGCCCGCCTCGCCTGCCCCATCCGCGGCCCCGGCAGCGGCTGCGCCCAAGGGTCCGCAAATCCTCGATTTCCCCGGGAAGGCCAAGGGCCTCGTCCTGCTCGGCGACCGGCCCCTCGTCGCCGAGACGCCGGAGCACATGCTCGACGACGACACTACGCCGATCGAGAAATTCTACGTTCGCAACAACGGCCAGACGCCGGAGCCCTTCACCGAGGGCGATGCCTGGGAGCTGACCATCGACGGCGAGGTCAACACGCCGCTGAAGATCAAGCTCGGCGAACTCAAGCAGAAGTTCACGCACAAGACCTTCCGCATGGTGCTGGAATGCGGCGGCAATGGCCGCTCCTTCTTCCAGCCGCAGGCGCGCGGCAATCAGTGGACCAATGGCGGCGCCGGCTGCGCCGAATGGACCGGCGTGCCGCTCGCCGACGTGCTGCAGAGCGCCGGCCTGAAATCGACCGCCGTCCACACCGGCAATTTCGGCGCCGACCAGCACCTCTCGGGCGATGCCACCAAGGATGCGATCTCGCGCGGCGTGCCGATCGCAGCGGCGCTGGAGCCGCATGCGCTCCTGGTCTGGGGGATGAACGGCCAGCCGCTCCCGGCCATTCATGGCGGACCGCTGCGGGTGATCATCCCCGGCTTCCCGGCCTCGGTCTCGCATAAATGGCTGAAGCGGATCGCGATCCGCGACAAGGTGCATGACGGCCAGGGCATGGGCGGCACCTCCTATTCGGTCGCGATCAAGCCGATGATCCCGGGCGGCAAGACGGACGACTCCAACATGCGCACCATGACCGACATGCCGGTGCGCGGCATCATCACCAACCCGGCCAACGGCACGCGCCTCGCCGCCGGCACGCGCAAGCTCGCTTTGCGCGGCGCCGCCTGGGACGGGCATGAGGGCGTGTCGCGCGTCGATGTCTCGATCGATTTCGGCGCGACCTGGCAGCCGGCGAAGGCCGCCGAGCCGAAGAACCGCTATGACTGGCGGCGCTGGACCGCCGATGTCGAGCTCCCGTCCGACGGCTATTACGAGCTCTGGGTCCGGGCCACCGACAGCAAGGGACGGGCGCAACCGCATGTCGCCGGCGGCTGGAACCCGCAGGGCTATGGCGCCAACCCGATGCACCGGGTCGCGGTTCTGGTCGGGTGAGCAGCATGAGCGCACCTATCCGCCGCGCCGGGCTCGCGCTCGGCGCGGGATTTCTCTTTGCCGCGCAGGCGGCGCTGGCGCAGGCCCCCGCCCCATCCGAAGAGACGCCGGAGATGTTCCCGGCCGGGCCGAACCGCGACGAGGCCTTCTATGCCTGCATCGCCTGCCACAACTTCAAGCTGGTCGCAGCCCAGGGGCTGAGCCGCGAGAAATGGGGCGAGACGCTCGACTGGATGGTGACCAAGCACAACATGCCGCCCCTCGCCGCAGACGAGCGCGGCAAGGTGCTCGACTATCTCGCCGAGGTCTTTCCGCCGAAGGCGCCGAGCCAGCAGGGCGGGTGGAAGAACCCATTCCTGAACTGAGACGGCCCCGTCCAGTCAGAACAGCTTGAGCGCGACCACGCCGGCGACGACCAGCGCGATGCCGAGCCAGCCGGCCGGGCGGATGCGCTGGCCGAAGGCGAGCGCGCCGACCACGGCCGTCAGCACGAGGCCGACGCCGCCCCAGACGGCGTAGGCGACCGAAAGGTCCATGCCGCGGATCGCCTGCGCCAGGGCGGCGAAGGCGCCGACGACACAGAGCACGCCGAGGATGCCGACGAGCCGGCGCTTCAGCCCGTCTGAGATCTTGAGCAGGCTGGTGCCGATCACCTCGAGGGCGACGGCGAGTGCAAGCCAGGCAAGCGCGAAGGCCTGCGCGGAGGCGGCGAAGGTCACACCAGCCTCCGCTCATCCTCCTCGGTGGCGTCGTGACCGACGCCACGTTCCAGCAGCACGATGCCGCCGATGATCAGGGCGAGCGCCAACAGGCGCCCGGCCGTGAGGTGCTCGGCGAAGAAGGCATGGCCGATCAGGGCGATGCCGACGATGCCGAGGCCTTCCCAAACCGCATAGGCGACCGCCATCGGGATGACCCGCAGGGCGATGCTGAGCAGGGCGAAGGACAATCCGATCAGCACGAGCGGCAGGACCGCGACGAGGACCGGGGCCGCGACGAAGGCCTTCAGGGCCGACGTCGCGAGCAGCTCGACGGCAATGGCCGCGAGCAGGATCAACCAATGAAAAGACATAAGTCACACAGGGGCGCTGGCCCGGGGCGCAGGCGGCGCGGGTGCGGCGTCTGCGGGGTGCGCATCGTTAGCGTTTGTAAGACGAAGTTTGAGATGAAGGGAGCGTTCAGGCTTTCGCCCAAGGCCAGCACACGCCCAAGCCCAAATCACCGGAAATACCCGTGGGCAAGGTCAATGAAATATGTGCTTCTCAGACACTCATCGTCGCCTGAAATGCCTGAATCTATGCTTTTTGTCAACTCGAACACGACTTTTGACGGTTTCGACACCTGTTTTCCGACTATCGAAACCATCAGCTAATACCTTGAAGGCCCGAGCGAAAATCGACCTTCATAGGCACGAAAAAAGATGCTCCGACGAAGCGGTTTCGGGCCGCCCGCGACGCGCGAAATTCACCTCAAATCCCGATCGCTTCCGCAGAGTCCGATTAAGTCTTCCGAGAGCAATTTGCGCTAGGTCACGGTGGCTTTCAGCACGGCGGGCGTGTCCGCCGCCGCGCGCGAGGACTGGACGAGATGGGCGCTTTCGACGTTCGCGACCTGATCAAGGCGGATTCAGCCGGCTCCGCGCCAACGAGTGGAGACCCCGGCACCACCCGCGCCTTCCACCCGCTGGCCGAGCGGATCGCCGCCATGCCGGTCAAGCAGACGCTGTCGCCGGTGCTGATCGAGGGGCTGGTGCGCCTCGCCGACGTGCTGGTGATCCTCGGTGTCGGCGGGCTGATCTTCGCCTTCTATGTCGCCGGCAAGGTCGACTACGCCCTTCCCTATCAGGTCACTGTGCCATTGATGGCGGTCGGCGCGCTCGCCGTCTTCCAGGCGCTGCATCTCTACCATGTCGGCGCGCTGCGCAATTTCATCGGCATGGTGGTGCGCGTTTCGGCCGGCTGGACGGTGCTGTTCCTGTTGGCGCTCGCCGCCTTCTTCTTCCTCAAGATCAGCGACCAGGTCTCGCGCGTCTGGCTGGCCAGCTTCTATGCCGTCGGCCTCGTGCTGCTGCTGGCCGAGCGGCTGGCTGTCTCGCAGATCGTGCTGCGCCTCACCCGGATGGGCCGGCTAGAACGGCGCACCGCGGTCGTTGGCGGCGGGCCGGCCGGCGAGGAGCTGATCAAGGCGCTGGAAGCCCAGCGCGACACCGGCCTGCGCATCTGCGGCGTCTTCGACGACCGCAATGACGACCGCTCGCCCGATCTCGTCGCCGGTTATCCCAAGCTCGGCACGATCGACGACCTCGTCGAGTTCGCGCGCCGCACCAAGCTCGACCTGGTGATCTTCACCCTGCCGATCTCGGCCGAGGCGCGCCTGCTCGCCATGCTGCGCAAGCTCTGGGTGCTGCCGATCGACATCCGGCTCTCGGCCCATATGTCGAAGCTGCGCTTTAGGCCGCGCTCCTACTCCTATATCGGCGCCGTTCCCGTGCTCGACGTGTTCGACCGGCCGATCGCTGACTGGGACATCGTCGTCAAATGGGTGTTCGACAAGATCGTCGGCACGCTGGCGCTGATCGCGCTCTCGCCGCTGATGATCGCGACCGCGATCGCGGTCAAGCTCGACTCCCGCGGCCCGATCCTGTTCCGCCAGAAGCGCTACGGCTTCAACAACGAGATGATCGAGGTGCTGAAGTTCCGCTCGCTCTATCATGAGATGAGCGACTTCAAGGCCGCCAAGCAGGTCACGCGGGACGACCCTCGCGTCACCCGCGTCGGCCGGTTCATCCGCAAGACCTCGATCGACGAATTGCCGCAGCTGCTCAATGTCGTGTTCAAGGGCAATCTCTCGCTGGTCGGCCCGCGCCCACACGCGGTCCACGCCACCATGCAGAACCGCGCCTATGAGCAGGTCGTCGATGGCTATTTCGCCCGGCACAAGGTTAAGCCCGGCATCACCGGCTGGGCCCAGATCCATGGCTGGCGCGGCGAGACCGACACCGAGGACAAGATCCAGCGCCGCGTCGAGCATGATCTCTACTACATCGAGAACTGGTCGGTGCTGCTCGACCTCTACATCCTGATCAAGACGCCGTTCTCGCTGATGACCAAGAACGAGAACGCCTATTGAGCACGCTGGCGCAGCGGCAGGATGACGCGCCCCGACGCAGGGGGCTGACGATCTCCCATGCCGCGATCAAGCGCGGCACGCTGTGGCTCTTGCTGGCGGTAAGCTTCATCGCCCTGATCGAGCCCTCGCCTTACGAGTTCGTCTTCCCGATCACGCTGCTCGTCTTCGCGATCACCGGCATCCGCTTCTCGCAGAAACTGCTGCCGATGGCGGTGCTGCTGCTCGTCTACAATATCGGCGGTGTGATCGCCTTGATCCCCTGGATGGACGAGGCGCCCTCGGTGCGCTTCACCGCCGTCTCGGTCTATCTGATGATCACGGCGATCTTCTTCGCGGCGATCATGGCGGAGGACCCGCTCGGCCGGCTCGAGACGCTGCGCAAGGGCTATCTCTTCGCCGCCTGGTGCGCCGGCCTTGCCGCCGTGCTCGGCTATTTCGATGTCGGCGGCCTGTCCGGCGTCTTCACCTACGCCTCGCGGGCCTCGGGTACGTTCAAGGACCCGAACGTGCTCGGCCCCTTCCTGGTGCTGCCGCTGATCTACCTGCTGCACGCGGTGATCATCGGCCGGATCGGACTGGTGAAGGGCTTTCTGCTGCTGAGCATCCCGCTGCTGGCGCTGTTCCTGTCGTTCTCTCGCGGCGCCTGGGTCAATCTCGCCGTGTCGGCGCTGATGATGACGGGATTGACCTTCCTGACCTCGACCAACACGGCGCAGCGCGCCCGCATCGTCTTCCTGACGGTGGTCATGCTGGTGCTGCTGGTGGTGGCGCTGCTGATCGCGCTCTCCTTCGAGAACATCCGCGCCATCTTCGAGCTGCGCGCCAATCTTGACCAGGACTATGACCAGGGCGTCACCGGCCGCTTCGGCAACCAGCTGCGCTCGCTGCCGATGCTGCTCGACCTGCCGAACGGCTTCGGGCCGCTGCGCTTCCGCTTCCACTTCCCGGAAGACCCGCACAACGTCTACATCAACGGCTTCGCCTCCTATGGCTGGCTCGGCGGCTTCGCCTATCTGGCGCTGACGGCCGCGACCTGTATCGCCGGCTGGCGCGTCGTCTTCCGCCGCTCGCCCTGGCAGGGACACGCGATCGTGCTATGGTCGGTACTGTTCGTCACGATCCTGCAGGGCTTCCAGATCGACACCGACCACTGGCGGCATTTCTACCTGATGCTCGGCCTGATCTGGGGAATGGCGGCTTTGCCGGCGCAGGCAGGAAACGCTCGGCGCCCCTAGCGCCCCTCGAAACAGTGGCCAATCGAGGGGTCACCGGCACTCCGTCAGCTCGCCATTGCTGACCTTGTGGCTGTGGCAGGTCGCGGGTCGGGTCGCCTCCTGCGCGCAGGCGGAGAGGCCGAAGGTGACCACCAGCAGGGCAAGCCTGATTCCGGCTGAGCCGATCGACAATCCGTTCATATGCCGCCTCTGAACCTTAAACGACTTCTCTTCCCAAGGCGGGTGCTGGCGTCTGCCTCGCAGCAGCCCTAGTCATCAGGTGTATGGCGTTAACACCTATGTGTGGCTGACCAGAGTTCACCGGCCTGTCATTATACTCATGCCCTTCGGGCGTTCCTCCCCAAAAAACTAGCCCGGCTCCGCTTTTGCGGGACCGGGCTTCTTTCGTTTCATCCAGCGGCCTTGCTTGCGCGGTTCGATCTCGCGGCCCGGCTGTGCCATGCTGCCGTTCCGTTCCGAATCCAGGAGCGCAAGCCGTTGGGGCGGCTCGCCTAGCCTACTGACAATGAAGAAGAAAATGGTCGGAGCGAGAGGATTCGAACCTCCGACCCCTTGTCCCCCAGACAAGTGCGCTAACCGGGCTGCGCTACGCTCCGACGGGTCGGCTTATAGAGTGCACGACGCCGCGATGCAACGCGGCAATTGCCAGTTGGCGGTGCGGAATTCACAGCGGCTTGTCGTCATGCGGCGTCGGCGCAACCTCTGCCGGGGTGATGCCCCTTCGGGTGCTCCGGCGCACCAGCGTGCGCACGAGCCCGGCGAACACGATCGCCAGCGGCAGAGCCATCACCGCGTTGTTCTCGAATGCGAGCCAGAGCGAGGCCGCCAGCGTCGCGACGGCGGCCAAGGCGAGCAGGAGGTTGGTCATGCCGGCCACCGCCCGGCCACGGCACAGCGACGCGAGGCTAAGCCCCGCGCGGCGGCCAATCCAGAATTCAGCCGACCAACCATGCCCCGACTTTCCTGGCGGCGCGAGCTACCGTCAAGCGAAGTTCAGGGCGGGGCGCCTTGTCTGCCGTGGGCGCTGCTTGTCAGCCGGGCTCCCACTGCGCCGGATACGCCGCTCGCTCTTCAGCCGGGGCGGGCGCAGTTCGGTGCCGACGGTCGGCAAAATGGCGGACGACGTTACGGTCATGGCGGCCATCAGTCCGAAAGGATCGAACACGCCGGCGACGGTCCGCAGACCGATGCGCGCCTGCGCATTGGCGTACTCGGCGGCCTGCTCGCGCACCCTGTCGGCAAGGACCTCGAAGAGGTTGAACATCATGGCTTTCTGCTCCGTGCCGCATCGCGGCGTCGCGAGGACAACGCGCGAGAACGGTCGAGGTGCCACCGAGACGCGACAACCCCGGGCTGCTGCGTCATGCTGCGACACCTCGAGCCGGGGAAAAGCCCGATGATCCGCCCCGCCCTGTTCGCGCTATTCGGCCTGCTTCTCCATGGTGGGGAGGCCCAGGCCTCGCTGTTCTGCCTCGTCCCCGAAACCGGCGACGGCTTCGTCGCCTTGCGCGCGGCGCCCAGCGCGCAGGGCCGGCTGATCCTGCGCATGAGGGCCGGCGACGAGGTCCAGATCGTCGAAGGCGGACGCGGCGGCTGGAGCAAGGTCAGGCACTGGCCCGGCGATGCCAGGCTGGCGAAGGGCTATGACCGCTTCACCGAGGGCCATGTCGCGCGCCGCTTCCTGAAGGAGTGCGGTTGAGCGGTGGCCGGGATAGCTGGCGAGTGCGAGCGAAGGCCCGGAACGGCAAGAATTCATTAACGAATTCTGTTCAAATGCGGTTCACAAGGTGAAGGTTATCTTCATGATACTGGCACCGATTCGTGGAGGCCCCGTCATGACCCTGGACTGGCGCAACAGCCTGATGCTCGGCTTCATCGCGGCGGTGTTCGTCGCCTGCCTGTTCGGCCCCTATATGATCTCCGTGATGCTCGGCGGGCTCGGCCTGACATGCTATCTCTCGAAGCACATCAGGCCTGAAGCCTGACCCTATCAGGCCGCGAGCGCCGTGCGCTGCGCCAGCCACTCCCGCACCAGCCCCAGATCAGCCTGCGACAGGCCATGACCGGTCGGCAGGCTGCGGTGCTCCACCGAAGCCCCTGCCCCGATCAGCGTCGCCGCCAGCCGCGCCGCATTCTCCTCCGGGATGATCGGATCGAAGCTGCCGGAGACGATCAGCACCGGCTTGGCCGCCAACGCTGCCGCAGGCGGCCTGGCGAAGGGCGACATCGCCCGCAGCAGGACCGCGCCCGAGAGCGCCTCCGGCCGCAGCAGCAGCATCGCAGCGGCGATGTTGGCGCCATTCGAGAAGCCAAGCGCGATCGGCGCCGGCAGCCCGTATTCCGCCCGCGCCTGCTCGACGAAGTCGGCGAGCTCATGCGTACGCCGGATGAGGTCGTCCTCGTCGAAGACGCCCTCCGCCAGGCGGCGGAAGAACCGCGGCATGCCGGCCTCGAGCGTGCGGCCACGCGGCGAGAGCAGTGCAGCCCCTGGCGCGAGCGTGCGCCCGAGCGGCAGGAGATCGTTCTCGTCGCCGCCGGTGCCATGCAGCAGCAGGAGCGGCGCCTGGCCGGGCGCGGTCGCCGGCTCGAAGCGATGGATGAAGGTTTCAG
Source organism: Allobosea sp. NPDC003192 (assembly GCF_050275675.1). NCBI lineage: Bacteria > Pseudomonadati > Pseudomonadota > Alphaproteobacteria > Hyphomicrobiales > Alloboseaceae > Allobosea > Allobosea sp. NPDC003192. The sequence goes on along the minus strand of NZ_JBNNPK010000006.1, from coordinate 217,938 downwards.
ACGCGCTCATGGCACGGCCTCCTTTCGGGATGTTCGTTGAGGGGCGCCCCGCCCGGAGGCGGAGCGCTTTTGAGGTTCAGGCCAAGGCCGGCAGGACCGCCTCGATCTCGGCGCGGCGCGCCTCGTAACGCGCCGGCAGCTTGAGCGTGCCGCCAAGGTCGTCGGCCGGCTCGTCGATGGCGAAGCCAGGCGCATCGGTCGCGATCTCGAACAGCACGCCGCCGGGCTCGCGAAAGTAGACGGAGCGGAAATAGTTCCGGTCCCTCTGCTCGGTGGGGCGCAGACCGAATGTGTCGACCAGCGTCTTCACCATGCGGGCCTGCTCGGCGTCGTCGCCGGCGCGGAAGGCGATGTGGTGCACCGAGCCCGCGCCCATCCGGGCCGGCAGGAATCCGCCGGCGGCGCGCAGGTCGACGACGCTGCCATGAGCGGTGCCTTCGGCCCGCATGCGGACGATGTCGCCCTCGCGACCGGCCTCGGCAAAGCCGAACACGTCGCGCAGGATCGCGGCGGTCGTCTCCGTCTTGTCGAGCAGCAAGGTAACGCCGTGGAAGCCGCGGATCGCGGATTCGGCCGGCACCTCGCCATTGTCCCAGGCCGGCTCGCTTTCGCTGCCGGGCACCGCGACCAGCGCCAGCCGCATGCCGTCCGGATCGCGGAAGGCCTGCACGGTCTCGCCGAAGCGCTTCTGCGGAGCATCATGGGCGACGCCGTTGGCGATGAGGCGATGCGTCCAGTAGCCGAGCGCCGCCTCCGGGATGCGGAAGGAAGTCACTTCCGTCTCACCGACGCCGAGCCGGCCGGGAGCGACGTGCTCCCAGGGAAAGAAGGTCAGGATGGTGCCGGGATTGCCGCCGGCATCGCCGAAATAGAGATGCCAGGTGGTCGGGTCATCGAAATTCACTGTCTTCTTCACCAAGCGCAGGCCGAGGACGCGGCTGTAGAAGTCGAGATTGCGGCGCGCCGGGCCGGCGATGGCAGTGACGTGGTGGATGCCGTTGATCTGCATGATGTCGTCCTCCGGGCCGCAGGAGGCTGCCCTCGTTGAGCCCGAAGATGATTGCAGTTCGGCAAAATGCCAGATCGCAATCATTGCATACCAGCAATGTCATTCTCTGAAATTGCCAATTTGAATTGCCAATTCGAAATCGTCATTCTTCACCGCAGACCAAACCGGTCCTTCGGAGAAAGACCATGATCGACACCCGTTTCGCCCCCTATGGCGCCCTCGCTCTGCGTGTCGCGCTCGGCGTCATGTTCATCGCCCACGCCTATCTGAAGCTCGCCGTCTTCACCGTTCCCGGCTTCGCCGGCTTCCTCGGCCAGATCGGGCTGCCCGGCTTCCTCGCCTGGCCGATCATCCTGGCGGAGCTCCTCGGCGGGCTTGCCATCCTGACCGGCTTCTATGGCCGCTATGTCTCGCTCCTGCTGCTGCCGGTCCTGCTCGGCGCGCTCAGCGTCCATGCCCCCAATGGCTGGCTCTTCACCGCTCCGAACGGCGGCTGGGAATATCCCGCCTTCCTCGCTTTGACCGCCTTCGCCCATGTCCTGATCGGCGACGGTGCGCTGGCGCTGCGTCCGGCCGGCGTCTCGGCCGCGGCCAAGCCCGCTCTGGCCTGAGCTCCACCGCTCACCACGACAGAACGGGCGACAGGTTGCTGCAACCTGTCGCCCGTACCATGTTCAGGGAGCTGACTTCCCTGGAGCCGCCCGCTTGCCGAACGCCGCCTCTTCCGTCGCCTGGGACGATTTCCGGCTGATCAAGGCCATCGCTGAGGCGCGCAGCCTGCCCGCCGCTGCCGAATTGATCGGCCTCAACCATTCGACCGTGTTCCGCCGGCTCGGCCAGATCGAGGAAAGCCTCGGGACGCGCCTGTTCGAGCGGCATCGCTCCGGCTACGTGCCGACGCCCGCCGGCGAGGAGATGGCCGTCCTGGCCGAGCGGCTCGAGACCGACATCGCCGGCTTCACCCGGCGCCTCGCCGGCCGCGAGATTCTGCCGGCTGGCGAGCTGCGCGTCACCACCAACGACTCGCTGCTGGTCGAATTGCTGACGCCGCTCTTCGCCGCCTTCATGAAGCAGTGCCCGGACATCAAGCTCGACATCCTGCTCGGCAACCAGGCGCTCAATCTCAGCAAGCGCGACGCCGATGTCGCCATCCGCGCCACCGACAATCCGCCTGAGAACCTGATCGGCCGGCGCGTCGCCCAGATCGGCTGGGCACTCTATGGCCGCGCCACGGATTTTCCGGAAGGCGCACCGCCTGATCAGGCCGAGCTTACGCAGCAGCGCTGGATCTCGCTCGGCGACCAGTTCAGCAATTTCAAGGTCGTGCAGTATCGGCAGAAGCACATCCCGGCCGACCAGACCGTTTACAAGCTCAACACGGTTCTGGGCCTCGCCGAAGCGGTCGAGGCCGGCATCGGCATCGGCTTCCTGCCCTGCTTCATCGCCGACAAGCGTCCTGGTCTCGTCCGGCTCGCGCCTCCCCAGACCGGTTATGCCGCCGATCTGTGGCTGCTGACCCATCCCGACCTGCGCCACTCGCCGCGCGTGCGGCTCTTTCTCGATTTCATGGCCCAGGAACTGGCCAAGCTGCGGCCGCTGATGGAAGGCGGCGCGACAGGCCGGGAGAGCACCGAGGCGCCCTCGCCGGCCGAAGCTTGAGGCAGGCCGTCAGGCGGCCTGGCGGTTGATCCCGGATTCCGCCAGCTTGGTCAGCTTGCTGTCGGCGGCATGCTCCTCGTCGAGATTCTGCTGCAGCAGAGCAGCGCAGTCCTCGCGGCCAAGCTGCTTGGCCCAGGCGGTCAGCGTGCCGTAGCGGGTGATCTCGTAATGCTCGACCGCCTGCGCCGCAGCAATGATCGCCGCGTCCAGCACCTGCTTGTCCTCGACCTCGCCGGTCACCTCGTCCGCCTCTTCGAGGATACCGTCGATCGCCGGGCAATCGGTCCCCTTGGCCTCGACGCCATGTTGCTGGAAGACCTGCTCGAGCCGGCGGATATGGCCTTCGGTCTCGCCGAGATGGGCTTGCAGGCCGTTGCGCAGCTGGGTGTCCGTCGCCTTCTCGATCATGGTCGGCAGAGCTTTCCTGATCTGCTTCTCGGCGTAATAGATGTCCTGGAGCTGATGCACGAAAAGATCGTCCATCGTCTTGATATCCTTGGAAAACAGGCCCATGCCTTCCTCCTGTCCGCTTATGTCCGGATTGCTGAAACCGACGCCGTCTGCCGACGACATGCTTCCCTGTCGCTGCAACGTGTGCCGCCGCGAACTGTTCCGAAGATTTGCGAAGGCGGATGCGGCTTGCGGATATCTGCGCTCGATCACCTCGTGATCGATTCTAACGTTCAGAGCATTGCTCTTGCGAAAAAACGGTTCCCACTTTTTCGCGCAATGCTCTAGGCTCGCGCCATGGAGCTGCTCATCCCCCTCATCGCGGGCCTGGCGCTGATCTGGCTGATCGGCCGCGGCGTGCCCTGGGACGCCAAGCTGATGACCATTGTGGTGACGCTCGGCGTCATCGTCGTGGTCGTACTGCTCGAGCGCAACGACCTCTGGCCCGAGGCGTTCCGGCGGCGCTAGAGCAGGATGCGAAAAGTGGGAACCGGTTTTCGCATCGATGCTGCTCTAACTCTTTGATGAGAGACGAATTCAGATTTCAGATGGAAGCGCTTTGCGGTTCCATCTGAAATCGTCCGGCTCTAGGACGCCGCCGGTCCGGCCTGGTTCAGGAGACGAGCTTCAGCCCGACGATACCCGCGACGATCAGGCCGATGCAGGCGAGGCGCAACGCCGTCGCCGGCTCGCCGAACAGGATGATCCCGAGGGTGGCGGTGCCGATCGTGCCGATGCCGGTCCAGATCGCATAGGCGGTGCCGAGCGGCAGGCTCTTCAGGGCGAGGCCGAGCAGGCCGAGGCTGACCACCATGCTGCCGACCGTCAGCATGGTCGGGACGAGGCGGGTGAAGCCGTGCGTGTATTTCAGCCCGATGGCCCAGCCGATCTCGAACAAGCCGGCGAAGAAGAGATAAGTCCAGGCCATGGCGGCCCTCCTCATGAGAAGGGCGGGGTCGTCCACGCCTATGGGGAAACGCGGGCGAAAGGCCTGCGGAGGTCGTCCTCGCTGGCTGATCTAGCGAGCCGGGCCCGAAGGTTCAAGTCGCGGGGGCTGCGGAGCTCAGCCGTCTTCGCCGGCGCCTGCAGTCGCCAAGGCACCATGCAGCAGGCGGCGGCACTCGATCAGCTCGGAAAGTGTCGCCTTCAGGAAGGCGAGATCGTCGGCGCCGACCAGCGGCTGGGCCGAGCGTGGCAAGGAGGAGAGCAGCGCCTTGGCGGCGAAGCCCGGCTCGGCAGCAGCGGCTCCGTGGTGATGCTGCGTGGGCTGAGCTGCTGGCATCGGCGCGGCGCGCGAGGGAGCCGCATGGGCTGCCGCAGCCGAAGGAGCGGGCGCATTGCCGCCGGCGATCTCGCCGCCACGGCCAATCGCCTGGACATAGCGCGGCCCCTGTTCCTTCAGGATGCGCTGCAGGCCCTTGATGGTGTAGCCCTCGCCGTAGAGCAGGCGGCGGATGCCCTTGAGCAGGGCGACATCGTCGGGCCGGTAATAGCGCCGGCCGCCGCCGCGCTTCAGCGGCTTGATCTGGGAGAAGCGCGTTTCCCAGAAACGCAGGACATGCTGGGGAATGTCGAGGTCTTCGGCGACCTCGCTGATGGTTCTGAATGCGTCTGGGCTCTTGTTATCCAATTCGGCCTCGAATCCGCCGTCGTGGAACTCCAGAGTCACTCCTCCTCACCTACGCCATTCAGTCCGTTGATCCGCGCCTTCATCACGTTGGACGGCTTGAACACCATCACGCGACGCGGCTCGATCGGGACTTCGACGCCGGTTTTCGGATTACGCCCGATTCGCTCGCCTTTGTCGCGTACTACGAACGAGCCGAACGAGGACAACTTGACGTTTTCCCCACGCGCGACCGCGTCACAGATCTCGTCCAGCACAGCCTCGACCAGCTTGGACGACTCCGTCCGCGACAGGCCGATCTTCTGGTAGACCGCCTCACACAGGTCAGCGCGCGTTATCGTTTGCCCCGCCATCAATTCCTCCAAGGCGTTTATTCCAGCAGCGGCGTCCCCGTTTACCCTAGCCCCACCGGAGGCGGACGCTAGGCGGGCAGGCGATTGCGGTCAATCCTCGAAACGCCCGCATAGGTTGAAAAACGCGGAAAATCCGCGCTGATAGCCGCTAAGAAAATGTCATAGATCAAAAGCGCTTAGCTTGCGCGGCCAATCCGCGCCGTTACCAGCGGATCAGCGCCGAGCCCCAGGTGAAGCCGCCGCCCATCGCCTCGATCAGCACGAGCTGGCCGGGCTTGATGCGCCCATCCATGTGGGCCTGCGCCAGAGCGAGCGGAATCGAGGCCGCCGAGGTATTGCCGTGCTGGCCGACGGTGACGACGACCCGCTCCTCACTGATACCGAGCTTATGCGCGGTGGCGTCGATAATACGGCGATTGGCCTGGTGCGGCACGAACCAGTCGATGTCGGCACCGGTGAGCCCGGTCTCCTCGAAGGTATGGCGCACCGTGTCGGCCAGGTTGACCACGGCGTGCTTGAAGACCTCGCGGCCCTCCATGCGCAGGAAGCCCACGGTTTTGGTCGAGCCCGGGCCGCCGTCGACATAGAGCTTGTTCATGTAGCGCCCGTCGGAGCGGACATGGGTCGTCAGCACGCCGCGGTCGGCCAACGTGCCGGCGCCCTCCTCGGCCCTGAGCACGACAGCGCCGGCGCCGTCGCCGAACAGCACGCAGGTGGCGCGGTCCTCCCAGTCGAGGATGCGCGAGAAGGTCTCGGCGCCGATGACGATGGCGGTCTTGGCCGCACCACTGGTCAGGAACTTGTCGGCGGTAGCGAGCGCGAAGACGAAGCCGGAGCAGACGGCCTGCAGGTCGAAGGCAGCGCCCTGCGTGATGCCGAGCGCAGCCTGGATCTGCGTCGCGGTCGCCGGGAAGGTATGGTCCGGCGTCGCGGTCGCGACGATGATGAGGTCGACCTCGCTCGCCGGAATGCCGGCGTCGGCAAGTGCGGCCTCGGCAGCCTTCAAGCCGAGCGTGCCGGTGGTCTCGTCATCGGCGGCGATGTGGCGGGCATGAATGCCAGTGCGCTGGACGATCCACTCGTCGCTGGTGTCGACCTTCTGCGCCAGCTCGGCGTTGGTCATGATGCGCGCCGGCAGATAGGAGCCGCAGCCGCGCAGGACGGATCGCATTCTGGACAAGGACGTTTCTCTTCCCTACTCGCCGGCGGCGACTTGTGGGCTTTCCGGTGCCGCGCTGGGCCGCGCCGTCGCGGCGACCATCTCGCGCACCTTGGCCATCAGATTCTCGCGCGCCATCTCGTAACCCAGTTCGGTCGCGCTGGCGAACCCGACGGCGTCCGTGCCGCCATGGCTCTTGATCACGATGCCTTCGAGCCCGAGGAAGACGCCGCCATTGACCTTGCGCGGGTCCATCTTGTCCTTGAGCGCGGCGAAGGCGCCACGCGCGAAAAGATAACCGATTTTCGACAGCAGCGAACGGCCCATCGCAGCGCGCAGATATTCGCCGATCTGCTTGGCCGTCCCCTCGGCGGTCTTCAACGCGATGTTGCCGGTAAAGCCCTCGGTGACGACGACGTCCACCGTGCCCTTGCCGAGATCGTCGCCCTCGACGAAGCCGTGATAGTCGAGATGCGGGAGCGCACTCTCGCGCAGGATGCGGCCGGCCTCCTTGACCGCCTCGACGCCCTTGATCTCTTCGACCCCAACATTGAGCAGGCCGACGCTCGGCCGGTCAATATCGAGAACGACGCGCGCCATGGCGGCGCCCATCACCGCGAGGTCGACCAGATGCTGGGCATCGGCGCCGATGGTCGCTCCGACATCGAGAACGACGCTCTCGCCACGAACTGTCGGCCACAGGCAGGCGATCGCCGGCCGGTCGACCTGCGGCATCGACTTCAGGCAGAACTTCGACATCGCCATCAGCGCGCCGGTGTTGCCGGCAGAGATGGTGACGTCAGCTTCGCCGGTCTTGGTCGCGTCGATGGCGCGCCACATCGACGACTTGTAGCGGCCATAGCGCAGCGCCTGGCTCGGCTTGTCGTCCATCTTCACCGAGACCTCGGTGTGATGGAAGGTGGTGACGGCCTTCAGCCTGGGGTGGGCGTCGAGCAGCGGCACGACCAGCGCCTCGTCACCGAAGACCACGAACTTCGCGTCAGGGCGACGTTCGAGCGTGAGGGCAGCGCCCGGGATGACCACGGAGGGGCCGTGATCCCCGCCCATGGCGTCGAGCGCGATTGTAACCGGGCGTGTCATGCGGTGGTGATCGATTCCAGGGGCCGTGCCCCCTGCCGGGGCGGCCGGGCGGGCGGCGGACAATAGCGGGTTGGACGCCCGCCGCAAGCCAAGGTGCTGAGGTTTTTAAGGGTCATTCGCCGCGCTTCAGCTGCAAGAGTGCGGCGAAAGGCGATTCGGCCGGCGTCTCGGGCGCCGGCTCGGTGAAGGCGACACCGGGCTTGCGCGGATAAGGATCGAGCGACAGCGCCAGGAATTCGAGCGTGACCGTGCCCAGATCGATCGCGCCATCGACGATCGGCTCCGGCGGCTCCTCCTCGTTCAGCAGCACCTCGATGTCGATTTCATCGTCCTCCGAGGGGCTCGCCATGACGGCGATCTCGGCCTCGGGCGCGAAGTCGAGCTTGACCGGAACATTCAGCTCGACCGGGAAGGGGTCGAGCGTGACGACGCAGTTCTGGTGCAGGCTCGCCTTGATCATGCCCTCGAGCTTCACCCGTTCGCCATTGCGCGAGAGCGAATAGCTCGCCTTCAGCGCCTCGACCGAAGCAACGCCGAGATAGGTCGCGATCGCGGGCAAATCGCCCTGCTCCGGCGCGATCTCGATCGCGACCGGACGCAAGGTGATGCTTTCGACGCGGATCGGGCGGCTGAGCGGCAAAGTGTCCTGAGGAGAAGGAGAAGCGGTCATGCGGGGATGCTGTCGGCGAAGGACGGAAACAACGGATCTGATGCGAGGATATCGTCGAGCGAGCGTGTGGCCAAGACGGCGGCGGCAGCCCTGATATGGCGCGCGAGCGCCACTGCATCGACACCTGGAGCGATATTGCGGGAGAGCGCTGCTGCCAAGGCGCCGCTGTCCTCGGCGGCAAGCGCCTCCTCATAACCAAGGAGGCGGCCATAGAAGCTCCGGCCGATCTTCTTCATCCGTTTCGGCACGGCCACATCGCTGATCCCGCCCTGACGGAAGCCAAGCTCGAGATAGGCGAAGCTGGCGTCGATCAGGTCCTGCGCCGCATCGGCTGCCGGCGCTGGCAGTTCGCGCAGGCGACGCAGCACCAGGAAGAGATGCAGCGTCAGCGCCTCGAAGCGACCCTCGAAATTGTCGGGGATACCACCTTGCAGATACAGGGCAGGCTCGCGCGATGCGCCGACGATGCGCTCCAGCAACGCATTGACCGGCGCCATGCGCGCACGCTTCCTGCCGAACAGGCCGAAGATCACAGCCCCTACCCCGCCTTTCCCAACCGGCTTGGCTAAAAAGCGACTTGCCTTGCCAAAGCCATGCTCGGGCGTTACGCCAAGCGCACCCACCCTGACAAGCGCGACAAGTTCCGCGCGCCTTCCCTCGGATCCGCCAAGCATGACTGCTCCGACCCGCCGTACCGTCCTGATCGGCTCGCTGGCCGCCGCGTTGCCGCTGGCCGGCTGCGGCACCGCCACCAATCTCGGCTTCCGTACCCCGACCTCCGCCGGCCTCAACGAGGAGTTCACCCGCGGCTTTGTCATGGATGACGAGCTGATCGCCAAGGTGAAGCCCGGCATGGACGTGCAGACGGTGCTGACGACGCTCGGCACGCCGTCGACGACTTCGACCGTCGGCAACCGCACCTTCTATTATATCAGCCAGAGGGTGCGCCGGCGCTTCCAGTTCCAGGAGTTCGCCGTGATCGACCAGAACGTGCTGGTGATCTATTTCAACAAGGGCTTCAAGGTCGAGCGCATCGCCAATTACGGATTGCAGGACGGCGTGATCTTCGACTTCATCAGCCGCACCACCCCGACCGGCGGCGAGGAGCAGAGCTTCCTGCGCAACCTGTTCCGCGGCGTCACCAAGTTCACGCCGTTCGGCACCTGACGAGCGCGCCGCTTCCAGACATGCAAAAGCCCCGCGGCGCTGCCGCGGGGCTTTTGCATGGGCGGTCTCGCGCTTCTCAACCGTCTTTCGGCCTGCGGTCCGGCAACGTCATCGCGAACACGCCGAGGATCACCAGCGCGAGCCCGGCCCAGGCGGTCGGGCTCAGGCTCTCGCCGAGGAAGAAGACGCCGATGACGACGCCCGTGGGCACACGCAGATAGGCGACCGAGGTCGTCCCGACCGTGCCGAGCCGGTCGATCAGCCGGAAATAGAGGATGAAGGCGAGCGCGGTCGAGAACACCGAGAGCGCCAGTAGAGCCTGGATCGATGCGGCCGAGGGCGCGAGCGTCCAGGGGCGGTCGACGAACAGGCTGAAGGGAATCAGGATCACCGCGCCGCAGATCAGCGAGCCACAGGCCGGCATGATCGGGACGAGCCCCTTGAAATTGCGCCCGAACAGCGCCGCGCCGCCATAGCAGGCCGCAGCCGCGACCAGAGCGAGCTGGGCCCATAGTTCACGGCCGAAGCCCGACAACGCCTCGACGCCGATGATCAGGCAGACGCCGAGCATGCCGGCCGCGACGCCGAAGAGCTTGCGGCCTGCCGCCGCCTCGGAGCGAAACAGCAGCAGGCTGAACAGGAAGGCGAAGATCGGCGAACCGGCGTTGAGGATCGCGGCGAGACCTGCGTCGACGCTGGTTTCGGCCCAGGCGATCAAGGTGAAGGGCACGGCGCTGTTGAGGCAGGCCTGGATCAGGAAGCGGCGCCAGATGACGGGATCGCGCGGCAGCGTCAGCCCCCGCCAGCGAATGACGACGAGCAGCAGCGCGCCTGCAATGAGCGTGCGCGCCGCGATCAGGGTCAGCGGCGGGATCGTCTCGACCCCGAGCTTGATGAAGCTGTAGGAGGCGCCCCAGAGCGTCGCCAGTACGAGGAGTGCCACGAGGTCGGTCAGGTGCCCCGATCGTGTGGTGGCGGAAGCGGCTGGGGCAGTCATCGGGTCCTCCTTGAGACGGGGGACCATGACAGGCAGCGGCGAGCCCGTCGCGCGGGAACGCTACGGTTCTGGCCGTAGGCTCCTGGGCCTCGGCGATCGTTCAGCGAAACCAGGCAAGCGCGGCGATCACCACCGCGATCCAGAAGAACAGGCCGTACCAGCCGGCCATGGTCGCCTCGAGCTGGCAGGAACCGTCGGCGCCGCGCGCGAAGCCGAACCAGTTGTGCCGCTGCGGCTCGGCTCGAAGGGGCTGCACACGAACGCACCCGAAGGTCAGAATCGGAACGAGCAGCCGCACTGTGGTGTAGCCGAGCATGTCCAGAAAGATGCTGCCGATCACGTCGAACAAATCCGGGCTCCGAAACCGATTCAAGCGGCTGAGACATTGAATCTCATTCGCCTTCCAAGCCTTTCACAACGCGTTGAAAAACCCCGCGGATCGCTCCGCGGGGCCATGTTTCGACAGATCGCGTTTCGTGCTCAGCTATGCGCCAGGATGGCGAGCAGCAGCAGCGCGATGATGTTGGTGATCTTGATCGCCGGGTTCACGGCGGGACCCGCCGTGTCCTTGTAGGGGTCGCCGACGGTGTCGCCGGTGACCGAGGCCTTGTGCGCCTCCGAGCCCTTGAGATGGCGCACGCCGTCCTTGTCGACGAAGCCATCCTCGAAGCTCTTCTTGGCGTTGTCCCAGGCGCCGCCGCCCGAGGTCATCGAGATCGCGACGAAGATGCCGGTGACGATCACGCCCATCAGCATGGCGCCGACCGCGGCGAAAGCCTGATTCTTGCCGGCGATGGCATTGATGACGAAGAAGGTCACGACCGGCGCCAGCACCGGCAGCAGCGAGGGAACGATCATCTCCTTGATCGCGGCGCGGGTCAGCATGTCGACGGCGCGGCCGTAATCGGGCCGATCCTTGCCTTCCATGATGCCGGGCTTTTCCTTGAACTGCCTGCGGACCTCTTCGACCACCGAACCCGCCGCCTTGCCGACGGCGGTCATGCTCATGCCGCCGAACAGGAAGGGGATGAGGCCGCCGAGCAGCAGGCCGACGACGACGTAGGGGTTCGACAAGGTGAAGTCGACGGTGACGCCCTTGAAGTACTGGAAGGTCGTCGAACCCGCCTTGTTGGCCTCGGCCACGAAGAAGTTGAGGTCCGAGGTGTAGGCCGCGAAGAGCACCAGCGCGCCGAGACCGGCCGAGCCGATCGCATAGCCCTTGGTGATCGCCTTGGTGGTGTTGCCGACCGCGTCGAGCGCGTCGGTGGAGTGGCGGACCTCCTTGGGCAGGCCGGCCATCTCGGCGATGCCGCCTGCATTGTCGGTGACCGGGCCGAAGGCGTCGAGCGCGACGACGACGCCGGCCAGCGCCAGCATGGCGGTGGTGGCGATGGCGATGCCGAACAGGCCGGCGAGGCCATACGCGACGATGATGCCGGCGATGATCACGATGGTCGGCAGCGCCGTCGATTCCAGGGAGACCGCGAGGCCCTGGATGACGTTGGTGCCGTGGCCGGTGACCGAGGCCTGGGCGATCGAGACGACCGGGCGCTTGCCCGTGCCGGTGTAGTATTCGGTGATCACGACGATCAGCAGCGTGACCGCAAGGCCGACCAGCGCGCAGCCGAACAGGGCGCCCGAGGTGAAGGTCGCGCCCTGCCCCGTGGTGAACGAGGCCGAGAAGCCGCCGAACATCAGGTAGTTGACCGCGGCGATCGCGCCGACCGAGAGCACGCCGGCGGCGATGAAACCCTTGTAGAGCGCGCCCATGATCGACTGGTTGGCGCCGAGCTTGACGAAAAAGGTGCCGATGATCGAGGTGACGACGCAGGCAGCGCCGATCGCCATCGGATAGAGCATCATCGCGCCGAGCACGGGCTGGCCTGCGAAGAAGATCGCAGAGAGCACCATGGTCGCGACCAGCGTCACCGCATAGGTCTCGAACAGGTCGGCCGCCATGCCGGCGCAGTCGCCGACATTGTCGCCGACATTGTCGGCGATCGTCGCCGGGTTGCGCGGATCATCCTCGGGAATGCCGGCCTCGACCTTGCCGACGAGGTCGGCGCCGACATCGGCGCCCTTGGTGAAGATGCCGCCGCCGAGACGGGCGAAGATCGAGATCAGCGAAGCGCCGAAGCCCAGCGCCACGAGCGAGTCGATGACGACGCGGCTCGAGGGCGCAAAGCCCTTCATGCCGGTCAGGAAGCCGTAATAGCAGGCGACGCCGAGCAGAGCGAGGCCGGCGACCAGCATGCCGGTGACCGCGCCGGCCTTGAAGGCGACGTCGAGACCGTCGCCGAGCGACTGCATCGCGGCTTGCGCGGTGCGGACGTTGGAGCGGACCGAGACGTTCATGCCGATGAAGCCGGCGACGCCCGAGAGCACGGCGCCGATCAGGAAGCCGATGCCGACATAGGCGCCGAGCAGCCAGGTCAGGCCGAGGAAGAGCACGACGCCGACCATGCCGATCGTCATGTACTGGCGCTTCAGGTAAGCCTGCGCGCCTTCCGCCACCGCACCGGAAATCTCCTGCATGCGTTGGTTGCCGGCATCGCGTTTCATCACGTCGCCATAGGCCCATAAGCCGTAGACGATCGATAACGCACTCAAGACGATGATGATGAGCAAGGCCGACATCGAATTTCCTATCCCTGAGAATTCGTCATCCGGGGCAGGACGCCCCGACGGAGCCGGTTTTCCGGTTCTTGAAACGCAGAGAACGGCTCGGTCGGCCTCACAAAGAATCAGGCCAACAGCGCCGATCACCAGTGTCGGATCGGATTGTTGCCCAGTTTCCGCCCGAATCGCAAACGGGTCGGCTGACAATTTTGGAAAGATGTCAGGCCGCGACACATCGGCCTGCAGATCAGCCGCGACCTTTTGAGAGAGGCTCTAAAGCGCGACGTCGCGATTGACGTTCTTGTAGAGCAGGTAGCAGGCGTCGCCGAAGCCGGTCGGATAGAATTGCTGCGGACAGTAGCCGCCCATCCAGATGAAGTCCTCGGCCCAGATCTCGTGCCAGTCCTGCCCGAGGAGATAGAGTCCCTGCCCTTCCAGCATGTAGAGCCCGTGCTCCATCACATGGGTCTCGACATCCGGGAAAAAGGCGCCGGGCTTGAACCACATCAGGTTCATCTCGAAGTCGAAGCGCATGTCGCCATAGGGCAGCAGGAACTGGAAGCCGCGCCCTTCCATGCCGGTGTGATTGGTCAGCGGCACCGCATCGCGATGCGACAGGATCGGCTCGGGCACGGCAAGGCCGGACGCCGGCTCATAGCGCTTGCGCAGCCCGAGCACACGGACCCGGGCATCGCTGTCATTGCGCAGCGAGAATCGGGTCCCGCCCGGAACATAGGCAAAGCTGCCTGGCCGGAAGGAGCCGCTCGCCGAACCGTCGATGGCGAATGCCGCCTCGCCGGAAAGGCCGTAATAGAAGTGCTGGACGCCTTCCTCCGAGAAGGGCGCGAGCGTACCGCCGCCGGGTTCGATCTCGAGCACGTACTGCGCGAACCGGGCGCCGAGCACCGGAGCAGCGAGAATGCGCGCAATGGTCTTCTCGACATGCGGCAACCGGCTGACCAGCACGCCCTCGGGCGGCATGAAGGCGTAGTTCCTCTGCACGACGCCGCGGTTGTGGCCGATCGCGCCCGCTGCGGGACGGCCGGCGAACTGGGGAAGCTGATGGGGGCGCATGCGAGGTCTCCTGCTGGGCGGCGCAGCCTAGACGGCAAGGATCACGCCGCCACGCGCCTCTGCAAGCCCTGCCAGGCGACGAGCGCCAGCGCGATCGCGACCGGCGGGAAGACCAGCCAGTTGACGCTGGTCCAGCCGCCGGCGCTGAGCAGGCCACCGGAGGAGAAGGAGGCGACCGCGACCGAGCCGAAGACCAGGAAGTCGTTGGCGGCCTGGACCTTGACCCGCTCCTCCGGCCGGTAGCAGTCGGTGACCAATGCCGTCGCGCCGATGAAGCCGAAATTCCAGCCGATCCCGAGCAGGACGAGCGCGATCCAGAAATGCGCGACGCTGAGGCCGGTGAGGCCGACCACGGCCGCGAGCGCAGTCAGTACCAGACCAGCGGCCGTGAGCTTCTCCTTGCCGAACCGCGCGATCAGGCGGCCGGTGAAGAAGCTCGGCGCGAACATGGCGAGCACATGCCACTGGATGCCGAGCGCCGCATCGCCGACGCTGTGGCCGCAGCCGACCATGGCGAGCGGCGCCGCCGTCATCACGAAGCTCATCAGCCCATAGGTGACCAGCGCCGCGATCACCGAAGCGATGAACTTCGGCTGGCGCATGATTTCGGATAGCGGCCGGCCACCACCGGACTTCACCTGCGCAACCGGCGGCGCGCGCAGCGCCAGCACGACGCCGATGGCGAGCAACGCCAGAGCGCCCTGCGCCAGGAAGCTCGCGGCGAAGGGCGCAGCCGGCGTCAGATCGCGCGTCCAGTAGACCGATTGCGGCCCGATCACCGCCGCCGCCAGCCCACCGATCATCACCCAGGAGATGGCGCGTGGCTTGAAGCTCTCGCTCGCGGTATCGGCCGCCGCGAAGCGATAGCTCTGGACGTAGGAGCCGTAGAGCCCGCACAGGAAAGTGCCGAGGCAGAACAGCCAGAACAGCCGTTCGGCCACTCCCGTCGCGGCGATGGCAGCGCCGAATGCGCCAAGCAGAGCGCCGACGACATAGCCGCTGCGGCGGCCGAGACGGCGCATCATGAACGCCGCCGGGATCACACCACAGGCGAGGCCGAGCTGCATCAGGCTGACCGGGACGGTGGCGAAAGCCTGATTGGAGACGAGTTGCGAGCCGACGATGCCGCCGAGAGAGATCACGATCGCGGGGCTCGCGCCGCCGAGCGCCTGGGCGCCGGCAAGCACCAGCGCATTGCGCTTGGCGAGGCTGTCGCCGTCCATCACCGGAACATGCTGGTTCATCGCAGCCGCCGACCCTTCGCGGCCCCGCGGCCGCCGTCAGAAATGAGCGAAGGAGCCGCGCGCGAAGCTTCGCGGCCGGCCCGCTTCGATATAGCGCACGCTGCCCGCCTCCGCCGTGACACGCCCAATGCGCGCCAGGCCGAGGCCTGCCGCCTCAGCAGCGGCCGCCAGAGAAGGAAATTCTCCTTCTGGGATCGCACAGAGAATTTCGTAGTCGTCTCCGCCGGTCCAGGCCAGTTCCGCCAATGCGGGATCGGCCATGACGGCAGTGCGGGCCGCGGCCGAGAGCGGCACCGCGTCGAGATCGATCTCGGCCCCGGCTTTCGAGGCCGCCAGCAATTTGGCGAGGTCACCGACCAGTCCATCGGAGATGTCCATCGCGGCCGAGGCATGCGCCTGCAGGGCCGCGGCGAGCACCGTCCGGGGCTGCGGGTGCAGATAGCGGTCGGCGAGGAAGGCGCGGTCGGCTTCCGAGATCTGACCGACCCAGGCGGGCCGATCCGGTCCATGCGCCTTCAGCCCCAGCGCGCCGTCGCCGATCGTGCCGGTGACGGCGACGACATCGCCCGGCTTCGCCCCGGAGCGCAGCACCATGCGGCCGGCGGGAACGCTGCCGAAGGCGGTGATCGAGAGGGTCAGCGGGCCAGTGGTCGAGACGGTGTCGCCACCGATCAGCGGACAACCGCCCTCGCCCGCCATGGCGCCGAGGCCCTCGGCGAAGCCCGCGAGCCAATCTTCGGTCCAGCCTTTCGGTAGAGCGAGCGCCAGCACGAAGCCATCGGGCTTGGCGCCCTTGGCGGCGAGATCAGAGAGATTGACGCCAAGCGCCTTGCGCCCGATCGAGGCCGGCGGATCGTCCGGGAAGAAGTGCACGCCGGCAACGAGCGCATCGACGGTGACGACGAGCTCATAGCCGCGCGCCGGACGCAGCAGGGCGGCATCGTCGACGAGGCCGAGCCCGGCGCGGCCGGCGATCGGCGCGAAATGGCGGGCGATCAGCTCGAATTCACCGGGGGACTGGGTTCCGGCCACGACGCCGCTCACGCCGCCGGCGCGTCGAATTCCTCGGCGCGGACATCGCGGGCCATCTTGTCGAGCACCGCGTTGACCATGCCGACCTCCTCGCCTTCGTAGAAGGAACGGGCGACCGCGACATATTCCGAGATCACCGCGCGGGCCGGCACGTCCTTGCGAAAGGCGAGCTCATAGGCGCCGGCACGCAGGATGGCGCGCACCACCGCCTCGACACGCTTCAGCGGCCAGCCGGAGGCGAGGAGATCGTCGACGGAGCGGTCGACCAGACGCTGCTCGCGGACGACGCCGCCGAGCAGGTCGCGGAAGAAAGCGATCTCGGCCTTTGGGAGTTCGATGTCCTCGACCTCCTTGCCGATCCAGAAGGCTTCGAACTCGGCCATGGCCTCGACCACGCCGCGCCCACCGACCTCCATCTCGTAGAGCGCCTGGACGGCCGACAGCCGGGCGCCGCGGCGCATCTCGGATCGGCTCATTTCGACTCCTCCGCCAGCGAGCGCTTGTAACGCAGCACCGCGAGCGCAGCTTCCGCCGCGCCGCCGCCCTTGTCCATCTCGCTGCGGTTGGCGCGGGCCCAGGCCTGCGCCTCGTTCTCGACGGTGAGGATGCCGTTGCCGAGCGGCAGGGCGAAGGCGACCGAAAGGTCCATCAGCGCACGTGAGCTCTCGCCGGCGACGATGTCGTAATGGCCGGTTTCGCCGCGGATGACGGTGCCGAGCGCGACGACGGCCTCATAGGGATCGACCGCCTCGTCGGCGGCGCGCAGGCCGATGACGATGGCGGAGGGGATTTCGAGCGCACCGGGAACGGTGACGACGTCGACGCGGCAGCCGGCCTTCTCGAGCACGGCGGTCGCGCCGGCGAGCAGTTCGTCGGCCAGGCGGTCGTAGAAGCGGGCCTCGACCACGAGCACGCGGGCATCGTCGAGCGGAGCGGCTGAGGCAGCCGAAGATTGCCGGGATCCGGCCATGATGAAATTCCTCGTCTGGGATTGAGGACGCTGGTTAGCCGCCCGGACGCGCCTCCGCAAGCCGCGCAGCATACCGCGCCATCAGATCGACCTCGACATGGACGCCGTCCCCCTTCTGGCGCTCGCCCCAGGTGGTGACGCTGAAGGAGTGCGGGATCAGCAGCACGGTGAAGACGTCGTCCTCGACGGTGTTGACGGTGAGCGATGTGCCATCGAGACAGATCGAGCCCTTGGCGGCGATGAAGCGCGCGAGCCCCTGCGGCGCGCGGATATGAAAACGGGCCGTCGCGCCCCAGGGCTCGCTCGGGTCGGGCGCGATCTCGTCGATCTTCAGGATGGTGCCGACGCCGTCGACATGGCCGGTGACGAGATGGCCGCCGAGCTCGTCGCCCATCTTCAGCGAGCGCTCGAGGTTGATCTTCGTGCCCGGAGCCCATTCCGCGACGCGGGTCTTGGCCAGGGTCTCGGCCGCGGTCTCGACCTGGAAGGTGCAGCCCGCTTCACCGTCCTCGCGCGGCTTGAGCGCCGTCACCGTCAGACAGACGCCGGCGCAGGCGATCGAAGCGCCGAGCTCGATGCCGGAGGCTTCCCAAGGGCATGAAATGTCGAACTGCTTCAGGCTCGGACCCTTGGTCTCGGCGAGGGTGACGGTGCCGATGGCGGTGACGATGCCGGTGAACATCAGGCAATCCTCGTGAAAACTTCGAAACGGTCGCAGCCAATCTGCCCGGCTTGCGTGACGGCGTAGATTTCGGGATCGGCGAGCAGCGCCGCAAGCCCCGGCCTGACGGCGACGACGCCCTCGGCTCCGAGCGGCGTCGGCGAGGTCGAGACGATGACCTCGTCGGCGAGACCTCGCAGCGCCAGTTGCTCGCCGATCGTCGGGCCGCCTTCCGAGAAGACGCGGGTGATGCCGCGGGCCGCCAGCAGGCGCAGCGCCTCAAGTAGATCGAGGTGGCCATCGGCGCCGCGGGAGACGCGCATGACCTCGACGCCGGCGGCAACCAGCCTCTCCTCGGCCGCGACCGGCGCATCCTCGGCGGCGATCACCCAGAGCGGCACGGTCGCCGCGCCCTGAACCAGCTTGGCGTCGAGCGGCAGCCGCAGCGAGGAATCGAGCACGACGCGGATCGGCGAGCGGATCTCCATCCCCGGCAGGCGCACAGTCAGCAGCGGGTCGTCGGCGAGGACGCTGCCGATGCCGAGCATGATCGCATCATGGCTGGCGCGCAGGCGATGTACCCATTCGCCGGACTCGGGACAGGAGATGGCGAGCCTCGCGCCCCCTGCCCCGCCGGCAAAGCCGTCGGCGGTGCGCGCGACCTTGAAGGTCACCATCGGCCGCCCTTCCGTCACCCGCAGGACATGGCCGCGATGGCTGCGCTGCGCCTGGTCCTCGAGCACGCCGACCTTGACCTCTACGCCCGCCATGCGCAGCAAGGCATGGCTGAGGCCGGCGATCTGCGGGTTGGGATCGGCCATGGCCGAGACGACGCGCCTGACGCCGGCAAGCAAGGTGCGCTCGACGCAAGGGGTGCCGCCACGGACCGTGCGGTGCGAGCAAGGCTCCAGCGTGACGTAGAGCGTACCGCCGCTCGCGGCTGCGCCGGCGTCCTCGAAAGCCATCGCCTCGGCATGTGGGCGGCCGCCCGGTTGCGTGCGGCCCTCGCCGACGATCGCTGGCCCATCCGGGCCGTCGCGCACGACGACGGCGCCGACGCTCGGATTTGGCCAGGTTTGACCAAGCCCGCGCGCGCCGAGCTCCAGCGCTCGCGCCATGAAGACGCGGTCGATCTCGTCCTGGTCAGGCATCGTCGCGGGCGGGCGCCGGCTTGCTGTCGGGCTCGATCTCGTCGCCACCGAGCTGGCCGAGCAGTTCCTCGAAATCGCGCGCCTCGCGGAAATTCCTGTAGACCGAGGCGAAGCGGACGTAGGCGACGTCGTCGAGCGACTTCAGCCCCTCCATCACCAGCTCGCCGATGGTCGAACTCTGGATCTCGGCCTCGCCGGAGCTTTCGAGCTGGCGGACGATGCCGTTGACCATGCGCTCGATCCGTTCGGGCGCCACGGAGCGCTTGCGTAGCGCCACCTCGATCGAGGTCTGCAGCTTGTCGCGGTCGAAGGCGGTACGCCGGCCCGAGCGCTTGACCACGGTGAGCTCGCGCAGCTGCACGCGCTCGAAGGTGGTGAAGCGGCCGCCGCAATCGGGGCAGACGCGCCGACGCCGGATCGAGGCGTGGTCGTCGGTCGGCCGCGAATCCTTCACCTGGGTATCGAGCGAGCCGCAATAGGGACAGCGCATGAATGAGGCCTCGAGGTTGACTTGAGGGACGATACCGTCCGCGGCCCTTCATTGCCCCAGCCATGCCGTCGCAGGCCAGCGAAAAACGACCAGCCGCGGGCAAGGGAGCAAGCACGAGATCGCATGACGCTCCGGCACCGGATCGCAGCCCTCGCCAGAAAATGACGCCGGACGATCAGCCTTCCCCATGGCAAGATGTCGTCCTGCGACCCGCCTGCGCCTGCCTGCCGATCCCCATCGCCTGCCAATCGGAGTTTCGCAGATGTCCAATGACTCTATGGGCGACGCCTTCGGCGGCCTGGTCGTGCTGGCGTTCGACCTGTTCGACAGCGAGATTCAGAGATCTCCCGAACGCCTCGCCGAGATCCTCAAGAGCCCGGTCGTGTTGGCGACGGCACAGAAAGGGCTGCTGAGCTTCGCCAACGCCAAACTCAAGAGCCAGACGACCCAGCTCTCGCCCGAGGACATCAAGAAGCTGCGCTCGATCGGCGACGATGTCCTGTCCAAGGCGGCCGACGAATATTTCAAGCAGATCAAGAAGTCGTCGAACTACAAGGCTCTGGAGAAGCAGGTCGACGCCTTCAAGGAGGCAGCCAGCTCCTCGGCGCTCGGCGTCTGGATCGATCAGCACAAGGGCATCGTCTACGTCGTCGGCGCGGCGCTGGCGCTCGGAGCGGGCGCTGCCCTCTTCGTCACCAAGCCGAACAATGGCGCGGTGACGCTCGGCCTGCAGCAGCTGGAGAAGCTGAAATTCGAGGTCGTCAAGCTCGGTGCGCTGAAGCTCGGCGTCGGCGGCATCGTCTTCGACCCGACGGCCGAGCTGGTCGGCGCCAAACTGACGGGCAAGCTGAAATGGGAGCGGCTGAAGCTCGATCTTTCGCTTCAGGTCGTGACGAAATCGGCCGCGATCGAGAAGGTCGAGGGCGAGGTCATGGTGCAATACGGCTCGTTCGAGCTCAGCGGCATCGTCAAGAAGGACGTCGCCAAGCCGACCGTCGACCTCAACCTCAAGCTGAGCGCCACGGATGACCGCTTCAACGTCTCGGTCGCCGCGCAGGTCAAGGACGGCCAGTTTGGCGGCAGCGCCTCCGCCGGCTACAAGATCACCAAGGGGCTCGACCTCAACGCCGAGCTCAGCCGGACCAACCGGGGCGATGCGCCCGGCGGCCCGGAGAACCTGTTCATGATCAAGCTGACCGGGACCTTCCCGTAACGAGAGGCCCCGGTCGTTTCCCGCTCAGTAGATCGGGAAGCGCGCGGTCAGCTCGTGGGCCTTGGCCTTGACCGCCTGCTCGACGGCGGCATTGCCCTCCTCGCCATTGGCGGCGAGGCCGTCCAGCACCTCGGCGATCAGCTCGCCGACCTTCTTGAACTCGGCGACGCCGAAGCCGCGCGAGGTCGCCGCCGGCGTGCCGAGGCGAATGCCGGAGGTCACCATCGGCTTCTCCGGATCGAAGGGGATGCCGTTCTTGTTGCAGGTGATGTGGGCACGGCCGAGCGCAGCCTCGGCGGCCTTGCCGGTGACCTTCTTGGAGCGCAGGTCGACCAGCATCAGGTGGTTGTCGGTGCCGCCGGTGACGAGGTCGAAGCCCTTGCTCTTCAGCGTCTCGGCCAGCGCCTTGGCATTGGCGACGACGGCGTGGGCGTAGGTCTTGAACTCCGGCTGCAGCGCCTCGTGGAACGAGACCGCCTTGGCGGCGATGACGTGCATCAGCGGCCCGCCCTGCAGGCCCGGGAACACCGCCGAGTTGATCTTCTTGGCGATCGCCTCGTCATTGGTCAGCACCATGCCGCCGCGCGGGCCGCGCAGGGTCTTGTGGGTGGTTGTGGTGACGACATGGGCGTGCGGGAACGGCGAGGGATGGGCGCCGCCGGCGACGAGCCCGGCGAAATGGGCGATATCGACCATGAAATAGGCGCCGACCTTGTCGGCGATCTCGCGGAAGCGGGCGAAGTCCCAATGGCGGGCATAGGCCGAGCCACCGGCGACGATGAGCTTCGGCTTGTTCTCGACGGCGAGGCGCTCCATCGCGTCATAGTCGATCAGCTGGTCGACGACGCAGACGCCATAGGGCACGACCTTGAACCACTTGCCGGACTGGTTGACCGGAGCGCCATGGGTGAGGTGACCGCCGGCGGCGAGGTCGAGGCCCATGAAGGTATCGCCCGGCTGCATCAGCGCCATGAACACGGCCTGGTTGGCCTGGCTGCCCGAGTTCGGCTGGACATTGGCGAACTGGCAATCGAACAGGCGGCAGGCACGCTCGATTGCGAGCTTCTCGGCGATGTCGACGAACTGGCAGCCGCCATAGTAACGCCGGCCTGGATAGCCCTCGGCGTATTTGTTGGTCATCACCGAGCCCTGAGCCTCGAGCACCGCCTGCGAGACGATGTTCTCCGAGGCGATCAGCTCGATCTCGTCGCGCTGACGACCAAGCTCCAGCTCGATGGCGCGGGCGATCTCCGGATCGACATCGGCGAGGCCGGCGCCGAAGAAGGAGTTGGAGAGGTGCTTGCGCGCGGCGTCGGTCATGTCCGGCTCCTGAAAAATGCGGCGGCCGATCGCGGCCCAGCCCCGTGCGCGGTCCCTATCACGCAGAGTGAGGCTGTCCAAGCAATAGATGGCCGCGGCTAAGGAGCTGCCCGGCGCGCGCCGGAACGCCTGACAGAAGGACGGTAACCGAGCTTCCGCCGCGGAGCCGCCTGCATCAGCTTGCGGAAGGTCGGGCATTCCAGATGCGAGGGTGCGGGACAGTCGGCGACATGGCGCAGGATGTCCCGCAGCGTCCGCAACTCGGCCATCTGCCGCTGCAGCTCGTCGGCCTTGAGGCGCAGCTGGTCGCGTGGGATGGCGGGCTTGCCGTCGCGCTCGAACATGCCGGCAATCTCCTCCAGCGAGAAGCCGGCGGCCTTGCCCATGGCGATCAGCGACAGCTTCAGCAGCACGTCGCCATCGAATTGCCGCCGCAAGCCCCGCCGCCAGAGCGAGGAAATCAGGCCGATCTCTTCGTAATAGCGCAGCGTCGAGGGCGCGACGCCCGAGTGCTCGGCGACCTCGCCGATATCCAGAACAGGCATGCTTGACCTCAAGTCGACTTGAATTCGTACGCTCTGCCGAACCTATCACTTCGGCAAGAGGAAAAAATCATGGAAGCTCTTCTCGTTCCAAAGCAAATTCCGGTCTGGCAAGACCGGCGCGCCATCGCGCTCCTGATGGCGGCATCGCTCACCACCATGGCCAACGCGACGATCGCGCCGGCGCTGCCCGAGCTGGAGCGCCTGTTCGCAGATGATCCCAACGCCGCGCTGCTGACACGACTGCTGGTGCCGGCGCCTTCGCTCAGCGTCGCGATCCTTGCTCCGCTCGCAGGTATCGCCGCCGACCGAATCGGGCGGCGGCGGCTGCTGCTCTTCGGCGTGATCCTGTTCGTGCTGTCGGGGTCCGCCGGGCTCGTCCTGCCCGACCTGCCGACGATCTTCGCCAGCCGCCTCGTGCTCGGCGTCGCCGTGGCCCTGATCATGACGGCGCAGACCGCTCTGGTCGGCGACTATTTCAGTGGTGACGACCGCAACGCCCTCACCGGCCTGCAGATCTCGGCGCGCAATCTCGGCGGCCTCGTCTTCATCCTCGCCGCCGGCTGGGTCGCGACGCTCTCGCCGCGCCTGCCCTTCGCGATCTACGGGCTGGCCGCTGCCTTCCTGCCGCTGATGTGGCTGGTCATCGTCGACCTGCCGCGCCTGTCACCGGCCGGCGCCAACCTCGCCGGCCCGAACGATGAACAACGCGGCTGGCGGCTCCTTCTCGCCTTGCTGGTGCTGCTGCAGGGCGCGACCAACATGATCTTCTTCGTCATGCCGACGCAGCTCTCCTTCTTCCTGGATGCGCAGGGCTATGACAGCGCGATCATGACCGGCTCGGCGCTGGGCGTGCTGATGCTGTCGGGTGGCGGCTTTGCCCTGCTCTACCAGCGCATCCAGCGGGCAGTCGGCTATGCCGGCATCTTCGCGCTGGGCTATGGCGCGATGGCGCTCGGCTTTCTCGTCCTGCTGCTCGCCGCGACCACCCCGGCGATCTTCACCGCCGTCGCCGCGATCGGCGCCGGCTATGCCCTGGTCTCGCCGAGCTTCGTCGCGCTGGCCCTCAACCTCGCGCCGCGGCGGAAGCGCGGGCTGGCCGGCGGGATCCTGACCGCCTCGATCTTCATCGGCCAGTTCTGCTCGCCGCTCATCAGCACGCCGCTGATCGCAGGACATGGCTATGCCAGCCTGTTCGGCGGCACGGCCATGGCGCTCGCCGTCATGACCATCGCGGCCATGCTGGCAGGTGGAGCCAACCGGCTGCGCCGCCGATGATGCGACGATATGGAGTGCTGTCTCGCACGCACACTGCTTTATTCGCGGGGTGGGAAGGCCGACTCGCCATGGAGTGGCGCAATCGTCGGCTGCAATCGAAACGACATCGGGGTGTCGCAGCAGCCGGGTGAAACGGACACCGGCGGAAGGAGGCCAATGTGGCGCAGCAGACGGACGAGATCGAGGCTCAGCACCCAGATTGGCCGCCCAAGCGCCGTTCGCCCTTGCACGCCTTCATCGAAAGCGGCGCCGCAGCCGGCGTCCTGCTGGTCCTCTCCGCCGCGCTGGCGCTTATCATCGCCAATTCGGCGCTCGGCATCGTCTATTTCACGATCCTGGACGCGAAGATCGCCGGCCTTACCCTCCTGCACTGGATCAACGACGCGCTGATGGCGGTGTTCTTCCTGGTGGTCGGACTGGAGATCAAGCGCGAGTTCATCGAAGGCCAGCTCGCGAGCTGGAGCCGGCGCGCCCTGCCGGCCCTGGCGGCGCTGGGCGGCATGGTCGCGCCTGCCGTGATCTATGCCACGCTCGCCTGGAGCGATGCGCAGGCGATACGCGGCTGGGCGATCCCCGCCGCCACCGACATCGCCTTCGCACTCGGCGTGCTCGCCATCCTCGGCTCGCGCGTGCCTGTTTCGCTCAAGATCTTCCTGACCGCGCTCGCCATCCTCGACGATCTCGGCGCGATCCTGATCATCGCCCTGTTCTATTCGGGCAATCTCTCGCTGCCGATGCTTGCCGGCGCCGGGGCGTGCCTGGCCGTGTTGATCGCGCTCAATCTGCGCGGCGTGCGCCTGCTGCCGCTCTATCTCGCCATAGGCGCCCTGCTCTGGTTCTTCGTGCTGAAATCCGGCATCCATGCCACGCTCGCTGGCGTCGCGCTGGCGCTGACCATCCCGCTCGTCGGCCGCGGCACCGAGAGCGACGAGCCCGAGCATTCGCCGCTGCACACACTGGAGCACAAGCTCCATCCCTGGTCGTCCTATTTCATCGTGCCGGTCTTCGGCTTCGCCAATGCCGGCGTCTCGATCGCCGGCATGTCGCCATCGCTGCTGCTGACGCCTGTGCCGCTCGGCATCGTGCTCGGGCTCTTCCTCGGCAAGCAGATCGGCGTCTTCGGCTTCGCCTGGCTCGCGGTGCGGCTCGGTCTCGGCACCATGCCGGCCAAGGCGACATGGGCGCAACTCTATGGCGTCTCGCTGCTCTGCGGCATCGGCTTCACCATGAGCCTGTTCATCGGGGCGCTGGCCTTCGCGAACAATGCCGCGCTCAATGACGCGACCAAGATCGGCGTGCTCGCCGGCTCGGCGCTGTCGGCGGTAATCGGCTATATCGTGCTCCATATCGCCGGCCGGCATCTGGCACCAGAGGAGGACGACCCCGTGCCGGCAGCCGGACCTCGCAAGCGGGCGCGCTGAGAAGCGCCCCGACGATCACACAATTGTCGCAGCTGCGGCGGAACCAAGGCGGGCTCGC
Source organism: Allobosea sp. NPDC003192 (assembly GCF_050275675.1). Lineage (NCBI taxonomy): Bacteria > Pseudomonadati > Pseudomonadota > Alphaproteobacteria > Hyphomicrobiales > Alloboseaceae > Allobosea > Allobosea sp. NPDC003192. The sequence continues at coordinate 192,673 of NZ_JBNNPK010000006.1, read as the reverse complement.
CGCGTTGCCTCCCCAGCGGTGGAGGCGGCAATGGGCTTCAGTCTTCTGGAAATCTCAGTGGTGATGGCGTGCATCTCGCTGCTCGGCTTTCTGATCGCCGACAACCTGGCGTGACCCGAACCGTTCGCGGGCGAGTCAGCTCGCCTGTACCAGCCGCCGCAGCCGCTCCCGGCCGGCCGCCCTGATGTGATCGCGGGCGGCGGCTTCCGCCTTGGCAGGGTCGCGAGCTTCCACCGCCGAGACGATGGCGTCATGCTCGGCATGCGCCTGCGCTGCCCGGTCGACATCGAGCAATGTCGAAGCACCGAGCAAGGCGCGCGCATCGCGCAGCGCGTTCAGGGCCTTCAGCAGATAGCGGTTATGCGCCGCGCCATAGAGCGCCGAATGAAAGCGCTCATTGTGGCGTGCGAGTTCCGGTGGGCGGGCGAGCAACCCGGCCTCGATCTCATGCAGGTCGCGCAGCAACGCGACTTCACCCTCCGAAGCGTGGCGGGCGGCGAAGGCGGCGACCGTCCCCTCCAGCACCTCACGCATCGCATAAAGCTCGGACACCGCCTGGTGATCGAGCGTCATGACCACAAGCGTGCGGGAGTCCCGGGTGAAGAAACCCTCGGCCTCGAGCCGGCGCACCGCCTCGCGCAAGGGCGTGCGGCTCATTTCGAGACGCGCGGCGAGATCCTCCTCGCGCAGGCGCATGCCGGGCTTGAGTTCACCGGCATCGATCGCCTCGCGCAGGCGCTCATAGGCCTGGCCCGCAAGCGAGCGCGCCGGCTGGACATCCGCGAACACCGTCAAACCGCACCCTCTCCCGCTCCAAACCGCCAGCTTCGGTGATCGCCCGCCCCCGCGCCGAAATCAACGCTTGCCCTCATCACTCATTTCAGCATACTTCGGTATACTAAAAATGAAAACACTATGGGAGGTCGCCTTGTCACGCCGGATCACGAAGCTCCTGCTCGCGGCTGCATTCGCTGCCACATCCACCCTCGCCGCGAAGGCGCAGGACTGGCCGAGCAAGCCGATCAGCATGGTCGTGCCCTATGCCGCCGGCGGCGGCACCGACGTGATCGCGCGGGCCGTCGCGCAGAAGCTGCAGGAACGTCTCGGGGTCGGCGTCGTCGTCGAGAACCGCGCTGGGGCCGGCGGCAATCTCGGTACCACCGCGGCGGCGCAGGCTCCGGCCGACGGCTACACCGTTCTGATCAGCAATATCGGCCCGATGGCGGTCAATCCGAGCCTGTTCAAGAATCTGAAATACGACCCAGCCGAGGTGCTGGAGCCGGTGACGCTGATCGCCAAGGCGCCGCTGCTCCTGCTGGTGCATCCTTCGGTCAAGGCCAACTCGGTCGCCGAATTGATCGCGCTCGCCAAGGCGCAGCCTGAGGGAATGACCTACGGCACGGCCGGGCACGGCTCGGCCAACCACATCGCCACGGCGCTGTTCGAGCTGATGGCAGGCGTCAAGCTGAAGCACGCGCCCTATCGCGGCGCCGGCCCGGCGTTGAACGACCTCATCGGCGGGCATATCCCGATGATGTTCGCGACGCTGCCCTCGGCGATCGGCCATGTGCACGGCGGCGGCCTCAAGGCGCTCGCCGTCACCACCGCCGAGCGTGCGCCGGCCCTGCCGCAGGTGCCGACACTCGCGGAAGCCGGCGTGCCTGGCTACGAGGCGAGCGGCTGGTACGGCGTCTTCGTGCGCAAGGGCACCTCGCAGGCGATCATCGACAGACTGCGCAGCGAGGTCGCGACCATCATCAACCTGCCAGAGGTCCGCAAGAACCTCGAACTCGAAGGCGCCCAGCCGATCGGCAACACGCCGGCCGAGTTCGCCACCTTCGTCAAGGCCGAGCGCGAGAAGTGGTCGAAGGTCGTCGCCGAGGCCGACATCAAGATCGAGTGACGATCTCACTCAGCTGCGCCATCCCAGCCCCATTCGACCCGGAACGACCCACCATGACCGACGCGACACCCCCTGCCCTGCGCCTGCTTGTCCTCGAAGGGGACGGCATCGGCCCCGAGATCGCGGCGGCGACCTGCAAGGTGCTCGACGCGGCTAGCGCACTGTTCGGCTTCAAGGCCGGCTATGAGCGTGCCGAGATCGGGTTTTCGGCGCTGAAGAACCAGGGCACGACCTTTCCCGAGACCGTCCTGGAAGCCGCGAAGCGAACGGACGGGGTCATTCTCGGCCCGGTCTCGCACAACGAGTATCCGCCGGCAGAGAAGGGCGGGCTCAACCCGTCCGGGCAGTTGCGCAAGCGGCTCGACCTCTACGCCAATATCCGCCCGGCCCGCTCGCGCGAGGGTTTCGCGCCACGCTGCGGCAAGCCGCTCGACCTCGTGATGGTGCGCGAGAACACCGAAGGCTTCTATTCCGACCGCTCGATGCATCTCGGCCCCGGCGAGATCATGCCGACGCCGGACCTCGCCATGTCCTTCCGCAAGGTGACGCGGCAGGCCTCGCTGCGGATCGCCGAGAGCGCCTTCGCGCTGGCCCGCCAGCGGCGGCGCAAAGTGACGGCCGTGCATAAAGCCAATGTGCTGCGCATCTCCGACGGGCTCTTCCTTGAATGCGTGCGCTCGGTCGCCGCGCGTTACCCAGATGTCGAATATGACGAGAAGATCATCGATGCGATGGCGGCGCTGCTGGTGCGCGACGCCAGCGTCTTCGACGTGATCGTCACCACCAACATGTTCGGCGACATCCTCTCCGACCAGGCCTCGGAGATCTCCGGCAGCCTCGGTCTCGCCGCCTCGCTCAACGCCGGCGAAGATCACGCGGTGGCGCAGGCTCAGCACGGCTCGGCGCCCGACATCGCCGGTCGCGACCTCGCCAACCCGGCCTCGCTGATCGGCTCGGCCGCGATGCTGCTCGCCTGGCTCGGCGAGCGGCGGCAGGCCCCTGCCCTGCTGCAGGCTGCGCAGGCGATCGAGCAGGCGATCGACCTGACGATCAAGGCGCCGGAGCTGCGCACGCGCGATCTCGGCGGCCCGCTCGGGACGCGAGCCTTCGCCAGCTGCGTCGCCGCCAATCTGGCCGAGCTGGCGAAAGTAGCCAGAGCTGAACACTTTCCTCAGCTTTCATCCTGAGGAGGCCCGAAGGGCCGTCTCGAAGGATGGTCCAGGTGTTTCGGGAGCCTCCTGAAACATCCTTCGAGACGCCGCGGAGTTTATCCTTGGGCCGGCCAAAAGCCGGACCCGAGGGCGGCTCCTCAGGATGAGGGCTCAAATAGAAAAGGCCCGCCGGTCAACGGCGGGCCTTATAGTTTCGAGCACTTCGTAGTGACTGCTCAGATGTCCTGGTCGCCTTGCAGGGCGGCAACCGCCGCCGGGCCGAGGCCGTCCTTGTTGTAGATGTCGTCGCGGAACTGCACGCCGCCATCGGGCGTCGCCCAGGCGGTGATGTAGACCCAGTAGCACGGCACCGGATTGGCGATGCGGGCGTTGACGCGCTCGCCCGAGGCGATGGTCTCGTCGATCTTGGCGCGATCCCAGCCGGGCGTCTCCTTGAGCAGGAAGGCGATGTAGTCGCGCACGTTCTGGACGCGGATGCAGCCCGAGGAGACGAAGCGGAAATCGTCGCCGAAAATGCCCTTCGACGGCGTGTCGTGCATGTAGACGCCGTGCGGGCTCGGAATGTTGATGCGCACGAAGCCGAGCGAATTGAACTCGCCGCCGGGATCCTGGCGGAAGGTGTAGCGGGTCGCCTCGTCCGAGTTCCAGTTGACGCGCTCGGGCGCGATCTCGCCGCTCGGCCCGATGATGCGGATCTTGTTCTCGGTGAGGTAGCCCGGCTCCTTGCGCATCTTCGGGATCAGATCCTTGCGGATGATCGAAGCAGGCACCGTCCAGGTCGGGTTGAAATTGACCTCGGGGATCTTGGTCTGCAGCAGCGGCGACTGGCGGTCGATCTTGCCGACGCCGGCGGCATGGCGGGTCGCGACATGGCCGTTCTCGACCGTCTCGACCGCCGCGGCCGGGATGTTCGCCACGACATAGCGGTTGCCGAGATTGCCCGACCAGGTGCGCAGGCGCACGATATTGGTCTCGAGCTGGCGGATGCGCCGGTCGACCGGCACGTTGAGCGCAGCCAGCGTCGCGCGGTTGATGCTGCCGGTGGTCGACAGGCCCATGCGCGACTGGAAGCGGCGCACGCCGCCCTCGACATAGGAATCGTAGATGTTGCTGTCGCCGGCGGAAGCATCGAGATCGCCGGTGACGATCAGGCGCTGGCGCAACGCCACGACGCTCGGGCCCCGCGAGCCGACGGAGAGACGCTCACTGACCTGCAAGGTCGGCCAGCCGCCACGCGCGGCGAGCGCCCGATAGGTTTCGACGGCCTGCTCGGTCGCAGCCAGGGCGGCCGGTGAGAGCATTGGCGTCGAGGAACGCTGGACGGCGTTGCGCGAGCCGGCATCATAGCTCTGGCGCCACTCGGCCTGCTGGGCGAAAGCCGGCAGGCTGACGCCGGCGGCAGCAGTCGAGAGCATGGCCAGAACCGTCTCGCGGCGGGTCAGGCAGATATTCGGCATCGATCGTTACCCCTTGGACTTCGCATATCACCGGAGCGGGACGCGACCCGCCCCTTCGGCCGGGCATCTGCCACGGCCGGTCGCTGGGGACGATCCCTTACCACAGTTAACAGCTCATGATGAGCGCGGCATTTTTAGGGCGGCGATGCGTCGCGCTCACGCGGGTTTGATCGCTGTTGGCCGAAGAGAAATCACTGTTGCCGGAAAGAAACAGGCGCACGCGCCCCGGCCGAAAGGCCGAAGCGCGCTGCGGGAAATCCTGTCGAGCAGGGCGGAGCGCCCTGCCCCTCAGAGCTTGTAGCGGATCTGGTCGGTCCAGAAGCGCTCGAGGCGCAGCAGGGCGTTGTTCATCCGCTCGAAGTCGTCGGCCGCAATGCCGCCGATCTGCTCGACCGTGCGGACATGCTTGTCGTAGACGCCCTTGACGATGTGGTGCACCTCGCGGCCCTTGTCGGTCAGGCTGATGCGCACCGAGCGACGGTCGATCCGCGAACGGGCATGGTGCAGGAAGCCGAGCTCGACCAGCTTCTTGACGTTGTAGGAGACGTTCGAGCCGAGGTAGTATCCGCGGGTGCGCAGCTCGCTGGCCGAGAGCTCGGCGTCGCCGATATTGTAGAGGAGCAGCGCCTGCACGCTGTTGACGTCGTCGCGGTTGCGGCGCTCGAACTCGTCCTTGATCACGTCGAGCAGTCGGCGATGCAGCCGCTCGACCAAGGTGAGGGACTCAAGGTAAAGCGGCTTCACCTTGAGCTGAACCTCTTCGGACGCGGCCGGCTCCACAGTCTTTACATTGCTCTTCATGGTAATATCCCGCCTGTTGATTACCGGCCAGGATTTGTCTCCCGGTCCGCTTCTGAAAGACACCATAGGCGGGGCGGATGAAAACGAGTTTAAATATCAGGATGAATCAGGGATTTACCCATTTGGGTGAATCCAAAATGAACCGGAAGTCTCTTAAGCTAAAGCGATTCTTACCTCGGCCTACCGTATTCGAGGCAGGCGGGCGGGCTCAGGATTCCTGATTCTCGGCCGCCCAGGTGGCGAGGAAATAGGTCAGCATCAGCCCGACATAGGTGCCGATCAACACGGGTGAGAGCGTCAGCCAGCGCGGGAAGAAGAAGCCGAGCAGTAGCTGGCTGACGGCAGCGAGCAGCCAGAGCACGCCGCCCCAGGTCGCGGTCAGCCAGAGGCCGACGCCGGCGACGAGATCGAAGACCGCGAAATAGACGGTTATCGCCTGGAAGGTCAGCGGGCGCGTCTCGAAGGCGGGGCCCGGCTCGAAGACCAGCCCGAGGCCGAGGATCGTCGCCCAGTGCATCAGGCCCTTGCCGATCCAGATCACCGAGAGCAGGCGCAGCAGCCAGACCAGGATCAGCCGCCAGCGTATGCCGCGCTTCTTGGCCTCGCCCACTTGAGCCGGGCCGCGCAGAACCTCGCCGTCGCGCAGGACCGCCATCTCAGTTGCCCAACACCAGCTCGGTCTTGCCGAGCGGCGCGAAATAGGCCGCCACCGCCGCCGGGTCGAGTTCCTCCAGCGTCTGCGGCCGCCAGGTCGGCGCCTGGTCCTTGTCGATCACAACGGCGCGCACGCCCTCGTAGAAGTCGTGGCCATGCGGAATGCGCGAGACAATACGGAACTCGAGCTGCATCGCCTCGGCGAAGCCGAGCGAGGCGCCGCGGCGCATCTGTTCGAAGGCGATGGCGACGCTGGTCGGCGACTTCGCCCGAATGGTGGCGAGCGCCTTGGCGGCAAAGGCATCGCCGGCGGCCGCCTTGGCGTCGAGCCGGCCGAGCACCTCCGGCAGCGTCGTCGCCCCGAAGCAATGCGCGATCGTCGCGCGCTCCGGCGCGAGCTTGCCCGGTCCGGGATCGATAGCGAAACGGGCGAGCACCGCATCGACCGGCTCGGTGCCCGTCAGCGCTTCCGCAAGCTCGGCCATGCGTGCTGAGGGAGCCGCATGCGTAGCAAGCCCGAGCGCCAGCGCATCGGCCTGGCCGACGCGGTCGCCGGTCAGTGCGAGATAGGTGCCGGCGTGATCGGGCAGCCGCGGCAGGGCATAGGTCGCGCCGACATCGGGGAAGAAGCCGATGCCGACCTCCGGCATGGCGAAGAGCCAGCGCTCGCCGGCGACGCGATGGCTGCCATGCAAGGAGAGCCCGACGCCGCCACCCATGACGATGCCGTCGACCAGTGCGACATAGGGCTTGGGATAACTCTGGATACGGGCGTTGAGGATATATTCCTCGCGCCAGAAGGCGAGCATCTCATCATACTGACCGGCCTTGCCGAGATCATGCAGGCTGCGGATGTCGCCGCCGGCGCAGAAGGCCTTCTCGCCGGCGCCGGTGACGACGATGCGCGTCACGGCAGGATCGTGCTCCCAGACGTCGAGCGCACTGGCCAGCTCGCGGACCATGCCGAGATTGAGCGCGTTCAGCGCCTTCGGCCGGTTGAGGAGGACGAAGCCGGCGCTGCCGCGCCGTTCACAGATGATGTCCTGATCCTGCGTCATGCCCGCCTCAAACCGATGCTTGAGCCGGTTCTGGAAGGCGGGACCCGGCTTGTCAACGCGAGCGCCGGCTCTGCCCCGTCCGGGGCTCAGCGCACGGTGACGATGCCCCGGCCATAGCCGCCATGGGCCTTGGGCAGGACCACGCAGACCATCGCCCGGCCGTGGCTCTGCTCGATCGAACGCAGCGCCGCGACCTGCTCGGCATAGCTTTCGGTGGCGCGCAGACCGGCGAGCGTGCCTTTGATCTCGCGCAAATTCTTGTCGAGCGTGTCCTGGCCGAGACGCAGCGACGGGCAATGGCGCTCGGCATAGTCAGCGGAGGCGAGAGCGCTTGCCGTTTGCGCCTCGATCGCATCGCGACGCGTCACTTCGGCCCCCGCGACCGTGGCGGCAAGCATTCCGGCCAACATGGTGAAAGCAACAAGCTCCGTCCGCATCGCGCAACCTTCGTCAATCAACACGCCGGGCAGGCTTGCGTCGCTCTGGCCGGCTCTCGCGGGCTGCGACCATCGCGACTGTTTTGGAATCGTTCCGATGTGTTAAAGCATCGCCGGCAAGCAGATATCGCGTTGGAAGCGGAGACGTCGATGGCATCCAAGGTTGTGCGCCCCTTCCCTGCACCGCAGGAGCGGAAGGCAGAGGCTGCGGCCGCGATGACGGACGCGCTCGGCCTGACCCGTCGCATGCGCCGCAACCGCAAGGCCGAGTGGTCGCGCCGGCTTGTGCGCGAGAACCGCCTGACCACCGACGACCTGATCTGGCCGATCTTCCTGATCGATTCCGCGGAAGCCGTCTCGCCGGTCGCCTGGATGCCGGGCGTCGACCGGCTCAACATCGACGAAGCCGTGCGCCAGGCTGAAGCTGCGGCCAGGCTCGGCGTCCCGGCGATCGCGCCCTTCCCTTATGTCGACCGCGCCTTGCGCGACGAGACCGGCTCGGAAGCGCTCAACAGCCGTAACCTGATGTGCCGCGCGGTTCGCGCGATCAAGACGGCGGTTCCGGAGATCGGCATCATCTGCGACGCGGCGCTCGACCCCTACACCTCGCACGGCCATGACGGCGTGATGGACGGCGAGCGGATACTAAATGACCCGAGCGTCGGCATCCTCGTCCGGCAGGCCCTGGCCCTGGCCGAGGCCGGCGCCGACGTGATCGCGCCCTCCGACATGATGGACGGGCGCGTCGGCGCGATCCGCGCCGCGCTCGATGCCGACGGCCATGAGGACGTGCAGATCATGGCCTATTCGGCCAAGTACGCTTCGGCCTATTACGGCCCGTTCCGCGACGCGATCGGCACCAACGCCACGCTGATCGGCGACAAGCGCACCTATCAGATGGACCCGGCCAACACCGACGAGGCGATCGCCGAGGTCGCGCTCGACCTCGAAGAGGGCGCCGACATGGTGATGGTCAAGCCCGGCCTGCCCTATCTCGACGTGATCGCCCGGGTGAAGGACACCTTCCGTGTCCCGACCTTCGCCTATCAGGTCTCCGGCGAGTACGCGATGATCATGGCGGCAGCCAATAATGGCTGGCTCGACGGCGACAAGGCGATGCTGGAGAGCCTGCTCGCCTTCAAGCGCGCCGGCGCCGACGGCGTGCTGACCTATTTCGCGCCGCGGGTGGCGAAGATGCTGAAGGAACGCGCATAACCCACCGTCACTCTCGGGCGAAGTGAAGCGCAGACCCGAGAATCTCCTGAAAGAGATGCTCGGGTCGAGCCCGAGCGTGACGCTTGGCATAAGCCGTGTTCCGCCCCGCCGTGAAGCAGGCTAGCGTGCGCCGCGATGCGCGCCCTGCTCACGTCGATTCTGCTCTGCCTCGCGCTCGCTGCCTGCGGGCGCTTCGACACCGACCAGATCCGCGCCTGCCGGCTGGCGATCCCGGCGCTGAACCCGACCGATACCGTCATCACCATCGAAGGCACCGGCACCGGCCCACGCGCCGACATCCTGCGGATCACCTACCGGGCGCAGGCGCCGGATGCCCAGCCACGCCGGCGCACCATCGACTGCATCTTCGCCGGCGAAGGCACCACGCTGCAGCGCGGCGCGCTGGCGGGGCTCGCCTCGGACGGCGTGCCTATGACGGATGCGAGCTTCCTGCTGCTGCGGCGCTTCTACCTCGAATACAAGGCGGAGCCGCCGGTCGACCCGGGGACCGCGCCCGGCGCCGACCTCATCAGCCTGTCGCCCGGCCTCGCCTATGGCCTGCAGCAGGGGCTCGCCGCCCTGCCCTCGGCCGCGATCTACGCGCTGCTCGCCAGCGCCTATGCCCTGATCTACGGGCTCAACGGCCGGATCATCCTGACCTTCGGCGAATTCTCGGCGCTGGGCGCGCTGGCAGCGGTGGTAGGCGTCGCACTGCTGCTGTCGCTCTCGATCTCGACGCCGGTCTCGGGCCTGTTCATCGCCTTCGCCGTCGCGATCGCCGTCGCAGCTTTCCACGGCTTCGCCATGGGCCGCTTCGTGCTGCGCCATCTCGACAAGCGCAACGGCCAGCAGGTGCTGATCGCGACGATCGGGCTCGCCATCGCGCTCTCGGAATATCTGCGCCTCGCTCAGGGCGCCGAGCTGCGCTGGTTGCCGCCGGTGTTCAACGAGCCGCTGCCGCTGGCTCGTGCCGAGCAGTTCATCGTCACGACGACGCCGGTCTCGCTCGCCATGGCGGGTCTCGGCTTCAGCGCAGCGACCTGCCTCATCCTCTACCTCGCCCGCTCCGCCTATGGCCGAGCCTGGCGCGCCGTCTCCGACGACGCCAGGACCGCCTCGCTGTTCGGGATCGATCCCGGCGCCGTGCACGACCGGGCGCTGATCATCGCCTGCGCCATCTGCGGCGCGGCCGGCGTCATCGTCACCGTGATCTATGGCGGGATGGGCTTTTCCGGCGGCTTCACGCTGGGCTTGAAGGCGCTGGTCGCCGCCGTGCTCGGCGGCATCGGCTCGGTGCCCGGCGCCTGTCTCGGCGGACTCGTCATCGCCGCCTTCGAAGTCCTGTGGTCGGCGACGATGCCGCTCGAACAGCGCGACATCGCGGTCTATAGCTTGCTCGCCGTGACGCTGATCCTGCGCCCCGGCGGCTTCTTCGGCGACGGCGCGCTGACGCCGCGCCAGGTCTGAATCTCAAAACGGGGTAACCGATGGGCAGCGGCTTCGCGATCAGCTTCGCCGATATCGAGGCGGCTGCGCAGACCATCGCAGGCCATGTGCTGAAGACGCCGCTGATGCCGGCGCCGCGCCTGTCGGCGCTGACCGGGGCGCAGATCTTCGTCAAGCACGAGAACATGCAGGCGACCGCCTCCTTCAAGGAACGCGGCGCGGTCAACAAGCTGCTGAGCCTCAGCGAGAACGAGAAGCGCCGCGGCGTCATCGCCATGTCCGCTGGCAACCATGCCCAGGCGGTCGCCTATCACGCCAGACGCTTCGGCATCCCCGCGACGATCGTGATGCCGGAGACGACGCCACTGGTGAAGGTGGAGAACACCCGCGCCCATGGCGCCGACGTCGTGCTGTTCGGCGAAACGCTCTACGAATCCACACAGAAGGCCCGCGAGATCGCGACCGAGAAGAGTCTGGTCTTCGTCCACCCCTACGACGACGCGGCAGTGATGGCCGGCCAGGGCACGGTCGCGCTGGAGATGCTGCGCGAAGCGCCCGAGCTCGACGCGCTGGTGATCCCGCTCGGCGGCGGCGGGCTGATGGCAGGCAACGCCGTCGCTGCCAAGGCCCTGAAGCCGTCGATCGAGATGATCGGCGTCGAGGCGGCGCTCTACCCTTCCTTCCACAATGCCGTGCATGGCGCGCAGATGCCGATCGGCGGGGCGACGTTGGCCGAGGGCATCGCGGTCAAGACCGTCGGCACGCAGACCCTGCCGGTGGTGAAGGAACTGGTTTCCGACATCGTGCTGGTCAGCGAGGATCTGATCGAGCGCGCCGTCAACGCCTGCGCGACGCTGCAGCACACGCTCGCCGAGGGCGCTGGCGCCGCCGGGCTCGCGGCGATGCTGAAGCAGCCGGAGCGCTACCGTGGCCGCAAGATCGGCCTCGTGCTCTCCGGCGGCAACATCGACGCCCGGCTGCTCGCTGCGATCATGGTGCGCGAACTCGAACGCGAGCAGCGCATCGCTGCCTTCCGCCTCACTGCCAGCGACCGGCCGGGCCTGCTCGGCAAGGTCGCGAGTCTGTTCGGTACGCTCGGTGCCAACATCCTCGAAGTCAGCCATGGCCGGCTCTTCCTCGACGTGCCGGCCAAGGGCGTGATGCTCGACGTCACCATCGAGACCCGCGACGAGGCGCACACCGCCGCGATCGAGGAAGCGCTGCGCCAGGAAGGCTTCGCGCCGCGCCGGATCTACCCGCGCGGCCTTGCGGAACCGGGCGGCTGATCAAACATTACCGTTCAGCGGGCACCTCCGCCCGCCGGAGAATGGAAAGCAGAGATGTCGAACCCGTCCTATCGCCAGCCGCCGGTCATCGCGCTGGAGGACCGGCCGCAGCAGGATACGCGCGGCGTGCTCGGCTCGCGCCTGTTCGCCTGGATCGGCGACGTCGTCATCCTGTTCTTCCTGACCTGGATCGTCTGGGTCCTGCTCGGCATCCTCGGCTTCGTCACCTTCGGGCTGACCTGGCTGCTGATCGGTGGCGCGGCGATCGCCGTCGTGCTCGGCTATTCGGCGATCACCATCGGCGGGCGCAAGCAGGCGACGCTCGGCATGCGCATGGCTGGCCTTCGGGTCGAAACCGCCTCGGGCGGACGGCCGGATGCGCTCGCAGCCGCCGTGCACGCGCTGTTCTTCTATGTCGCGGCCGGCACGGTCGGCCTCTGGTTCCTCGACATCGCCTGCGGGCTGGTGCGCGAGGACCGGCGCCTCGGCCACGACATCCTGACCGGGCTGGTGGTGGTTCGCGCCTGAGCCAGCGTCAGAACCGATAGCGCAGCAACAGGCCGATGCGCGACAGCGGCGGGATCAGCGAGAAGAACTGCATCGCGAAGCGCGCCGGCCACGACATCCGGGCGATCTGCGCGGGGTCGTAGCCGTCAGGATCATAGGCCGTCAGTTCGGTGACCAGTTCGAGGCCCGGCACCTGCCGCTCCAGCTCGGAGGGATCACCCAGCGACCAGTGCAGCACCGCGCCGGTCGCCTTGATCGAGGGCTGCAGCGCGATCAGCTTGAGGCCGAGCGGGCTATAGGCGTCGAAGACGATCTCGCCCGATCGGCAATGCCGCACCAGGCGCTCCAGCAGCAGCGGCACCTCCTCTTCCGGAAGATAAGGCAACAGCCCCTCGGCCACGATCATCGCCGGGCGGTCAAGCGGCACCGCATCAAGCCAGCCCGGCTCCGTCACCGACGAGCCGATCAGGTGATAATTGGTACGTGGCGGATAGAGCTTCTGCCGGAGCGCGATCACCTCCGGGTAATCGACATCGTACCAGTCGATGCCGGCAGGCGGATCGATGCGGAAGACGCGGCTGTCGAGCCCGCAGCCGAGATGCAGCACGAGCGCGTCGCGACTGCCGGCGAGGAACTCGCGCGTCCAGCCGTCGAGCGCATGGGCGCGCATGGCGAGCCCGACCATCAGGTCGCGGTCGACCTTGAGCCTGGCGAAATCATAGTCGATGGAGGCTGCGGCTTCGGCGGCGAAGCGATCCTTGAGCAGGGAATCGGGCAGCAGGCTCTCGCCGGCCTTGGCCCAGAGCGTGATCAGCAGGGTTTCCTTCTCCTGGGTCAACGCGACCGTCTCGGCCTGCATTTGATCCCCCTGTTTCCGGGGGCCTCCCGGTCTTCTCACGCAGACAGCCTAGCACCGGCGCGAGGGTTATCCCATGCGGTGCGGCCGCCGCAGGCTTGCCGCTTGTTGCCGCCGCGCCGACTGCTAAACTCAGGTTGAGTTCGGCGGTTCCGGAGTCGCCTCGACGTGACACGCCCCTTGCGGGATGCCCCGCAATTCTACCTGACCTCGCCGACGCCCTGCCCCTATCTGCCGGGCCGCGAGGAGCGCAAGGTGTTCACGCACCTCGTCGGTGCGCGGGCGCGCGACCTCAACGACGTGCTTTCGCAAGGCGGCTTCCGGCGCTCGCAGAGCATCGCCTACCGGCCGGCCTGCGAGACCTGCCGGGCCTGCATCTCTGTCAGGATCGTGGTCGCCGACTTCCAGCCCTCGCGCACCTTCCGCAAGATCGCCTCGCGCAACAGCGACCTGATCGGCGAGGCGCTGCCGCCGCAGCCGCGCTCGGAGCATTATTCGCTGTTCCGCGGCTATCTCGACGATCGTCACCCCGATGGCGGCATGGCGACGATGTCGGCGCTCGACTTCGCGATGATGGTCGAGGATACTCATGTCGAGACCAGCCTGATCGAATACCGCCGGCGCGGGCCCGATAGCGGCTTCACCGGCCGGGGCCAGGGCGATCTCTTCGCCTTCGCATTGACGGACCGACTCAGCGACGGGCTCTCGATGGTTTATTCGGTCTACGATCCCGCTCTCGAAGCCCGCTCGCTCGGCACCTTCATGGTGCTGGAGCATGTCGAGCGTGCCCGCAAGCTCGGCCTGCCTTATGTCTATCTCGGCTACTGGGTCGAGGGCTCGCCGAAGATGGCCTACAAGGCCCGTTTCCTGCCGCAGGAACGGCTGATGCCGCAGGGCTGGGAACGCGTGGGCTGAGCCAGCAAGCCCCCGTCACGCGTCATTCTCGGACGAAGCGAAGCGCAGATCCGAGAATCTCTGGACGAGAAGGGCGCCGACGCAGCCCCTCCGGAAGGAGATGCTCAGGTCAAGCCCGAGCATGACGAGAATCATGATTTAAATCGTTTAATACGCACGCCAGCGCTGCAGAATCCGCACTTGCCCGGCGTGCACGCCTCTGCGCAAGGTGCTCCCAAGGCCGCCGGAGCGGCCGCACCGGAGGAAACATGACGGATACGCTGACCGAGCGCCTCGAACGCTGCTACACCGGCATCATTCACGACACGATGCGCGCCATGGGGCTGAAGGACTTCACCCTGCCGCCGGCGCTGCGCCCGCTGCTGCCAGGCGTGAAGCTCGCCGGACCGGCCTTCACCGTCGAAGGCAAGACCGGCGAGTTCGACGCGCACGAGACCCTGCTCGGCTGGACCGGCCTGCTCTCGGCGGCCAAGCCCGGCCATGTCTGGGTCTGCCAGCCGAACACCGAGGAAGTCGCGCTGATGGGCGAGCTCTCGGCCGAGACGCTGAAGAACAAGGGCGTGCGCGGCTGCGTCATCGACGGACTGTCGCGCGACACCGAATTCATGGTCGAGATGGGCTTCCAGGCCTATTTCAAGGCCTATACGCCGCGCGACATCGTCGGCGTCTGGCTGCCCAAGGCAGTCGACGAACCGATCAAGATCGGCGATGTCTGGATCCGGCCGGGCGACTACATCCTCGCCGACCGCGACGGTGTCGTCCGGATCCCGGCCGAGATCATCGAGGAAGTGCTGGAGAAGTCCGAGACCGCGATCTCGGCGGAGAACAAGGTCCGCACCGCGATCCTCGCCGGCACCGACCCGCAGCAGGCCTATCTGCAATTCGGCAAGTTCTGATGTCCCAGCACGATCCCCGCCTGATCCTGCTCGATCCGCGCGACAACGTCTTCGTCGCGCGCACCCGCCTGCCGGCGGGCGAGCCCATCGAGACCGGCACCGGTCAGGCGGTGATCGACCGCGATATCGCGCTCGCCCACAAGATCGCCCGGCGCGCCATCGCACCCGGCGAGAAGATCCTGAAATACGGCGCGCCGATCGGCGTGGCGACGATCGCCATCGCCGCCGGCCATCACGTCCATGTCCAGAACATGAAGAGCGACTACACGCCGACCTATCATCTCGAGGACGAGCGCAAGGCGGGAGCGGCGCAATGAGCGGACTGCAAGGCTATCTCCGCAGCGACGGCCGCAAGGGCATCCGCAACGTCGTCGCCGTCGCCTATCTGGTCGAATGCGCCCATCATGTCGCGCGCGAGATCGCCCTGCCCTGGCGCGAGCATGAGGTCCACGCCATCGGCTTCCCGGGCTGCTATCCCAACCCTTACGCCGAGCGGATGATGGAGCAGCTCTGCACCCATCCCAATGTCGGGGCGGTGCTGCTGGTCTCGCTCGGCTGCGAAAGCTTCAACAAATACGCGCTGGAGCGGGTGGTGCGCGCCACCGGCCGCCCGGTGAAGACCATCGTGATCCAGGGCACCGGCGGCACCCGCGCCTCGATCAAGGAAGGCCGCGCCTGGGTCGAGGAGCAGCGTATCGCCTTGGATAGCGCCGAAACCGTGCCGATGCAGGTCAGCGAACTGGTGATCGGCACCGTCTGCGGCGGCTCAGACGGCACCTCCGGCATCACCGGCAACCCGGCGGCGGGCCGCGCCTTCGATCAGCTCATCGCCGAGGGCGCCGCCTGCATTTTCGAAGAGACCGGCGAGCTGATCGGCTGCGAGCACATCATGGCGGCGCGCGCGATCACGCCCGAGCTCGGCGTCGAGCTGGAGAAATCGGTCGCCAAGGCGGCACGCTACTACGCGACGCTCGGCTACGGTTCCTTCGCCGCCGGCAATGCCGAGGGTGGGCTCTCGACCATCGAGGAGAAGTCGATGGGCGCCTATGCCAAGTCGGGGGCATCGCCGATCTCCGGCCTGCTCAAGCCCGGCGACGTGCCGCCGCGCGGCGGGCTCTATCTGCTCGATGTGGTGCCGGATGGCGAGGTCCGCTTCGGCTTCCCCAACATCAACGACAATGCCGAGATCGCCGAACTGATCGCCTGCGGCGCGCATTGCGTGCTGTTCGTCACCGGGCGCGGCTCGGTGGTCGGCTCGGCGATCTCGCCGGTGGTGAAGATCTGCGCCAATCCGGAGACCTATCGCCGGATGAGCGACGACATGGACGTCGATGCCGGCCGCATCCTCGAAGGCCGGGCGAGCCTCGACGAGGTCGGCACCGAGATCCGCAACCTCGTCGTCTCGCTGGCGCAGGGCGGGCGGACCAAGTCGGAAGAACTCGGTCATCAGGAGTTCATCCTGACCTATAAGAGCTTCGAGCCGCTCGGCCCGGCCTGCCTGCCGGCTGCCTAACGGCCAAGAGGTCTCGCGCCGTCCTTGACCCCTCCCCGGACCCGGAACTAACCTTGGGTCATCGGGAACGGGCAGGACCACGGCCATGCCTCTCACCTTGCCGCGTTTTTCGAAGAATGACCGTCTCAGGAGGGCCGCCGAGAACGCGCCGCCGCTGAAGCAGGGCGAGCGTGGCGAGGCCGTCGCCATCATCCAGCTCGCTTTGATCGACCTCGGCATGGCGATGCCGAACTCGACCGGCCAGGGCCGCACACTGCCCGACGGGATCTTCGGCCCGGAGACGGCGAACCGCGTGCGCAGCTTCCAGACGGCCAACGGGCTCGTCGCTGACGCCATCGTCGGGCCGCTGACCATGGCGGCGCTGGAGCGCGCAATCATCGCGGTAAGCGCCCTCAACCGGCGCGCCGAAGCTGCCAAGGCGCGCACGCACAGCGCAGCGGTTCGCTAGATCGACGCGCCGAGCCCCGCCCGAATACATCAGACAATCGGATAACCGCAGGAGAAACCATGGTTGTCGCGATCGCTCCCGGCACGGCCACGATCACCGCCAACAAGGGCGGTTCGCGCACCGACATCCATGTCGGCACCGAGCACGCGCTGCTGCATTGCACGACCAAGGCGCGCCGCGCCGCGGCCGACGAAGCGGCGGGGCATCCCGGCCATACCGGCCCGATGATCACCTGCACCGGCAGCGTGCTGATGTCGGGCGATCCGGCCAACCGGCAAGACAAGATCGACCTGATGACCAATTGGGAGTTCGGGATGATCCTTGTCGCCGACATCGTGGTCTACGAGGCGCACTATGCCGGGCGGATGGCCAATGAAGGCAGCATCGTCGTCAACCTCAAATCCGCCTTCGGCACCAACCCATCGCTGGACGGCGACGGCGACCTGCCGACCGTCGACGAGATGATCTTCGACCCCGGCAACCAGGTCATCACCGACCAGACCACCGGCACCAAGGGCTTCCTGGTGACCTACAAGCTCGGCGACCATCCCAACAATCCGTTCCCCTTGCGCCAGACCAACAGCAAGGTGCCTGCGCCGAACTTCCTGCACACGGCCCGGCGCGACGAAGGCTTCATCGCCTATTTCGTGGCAAGGGAACGCGGCTCGACGGTGCATCATCTGGCGCGGATCGGCTGGCACATCATCTGGCATGGCACGCTCGGCTGGACCTCTCCCACCACCAAGCCGACCGTCGCGATGGTGACCTCGCGCATCGATATCGGCCAGCCGACCACCGACGCGGTCGACAACACCGCCTTCCCGAAATCGGCCGCGATCGCCAAGAACCCGCAGCGGCCGACCTGCAACGAGCAGGACGGCACCGCCTTCGACAGGGGCTATGGATCGGGCGCGCGCGAACCCGTGCGGGTTGAATCGACCGCGCGCCCGGGCAACCTCCCGAGCGGCTTCTTCCCGACGCCGTAACTCGCCCGCGAGCCCGGCTGTCGTTCAGCGTCCCTGGGCCGGGGCGGGAGCGTTCGATGGAGCGGCGGTATCCGCAGGCGCGGCAGGCGCAGTCGGTGCGGTCCAGGAAGTCGTCCAGGTCTCGCTCAGCGTCGCCCTCGCGGTTCGCAGGAAAACGCGCAGATCGGTGCTCTCGCCCGGGCGGAGGGTGACGTCGACGATGACGCGGAAGCCCTTCGCCGCGAAGTTCGGATCGATCGTCGCCCTGGCGACCGTGCCGGTCGATACCGTCGCGACAACCGAAACGCGCTTGGGATCGGAGAGATAATATTCGAGGTCGCCGGCGTTGAAGTCGACGATGAAGCGCCGCTTCGCCAGCCCAGCCGCCGCATCGAGCTCTTCGCGGGCAGCGATGCTGCTCTGCACCTGTGCCATCGCGTGCAGCGTCTCGGTCGTCGACACCGTGGTGATGCGATAGCTCAGCTCGGTCGGCTGGCCACTCGGCAAGGGCGCCTTTGGCGTCCAGCAACAGACGATGTTGTCGAACTCCTCGCCCTGGGTCGGGATCTCGATCAGGTCGACGCGACCCTCGCCCCAGTCGCCCGAGGGCTCGACCCAGTAGCCGGGCCGAGCGTGGTAGTGCGCCTCCAGGTCCTGATAGTGACCGAATTCGCGGTCGCGCTGGATCAGGCCGAAGCCGCGCGGGTTGCGGTCGTGGAAGGACGAGATCGTCAGCGCCTGCGGGTTGCGGATCGGCCGCCAGATCCATTCGCCGGCGCCGGTCTTCAGCATCAGCCCGTCGGAATCGTGGACCTCTGGCCGAAAATCGGTGCGCTGCTCGCGATCACCCTCGCCTGCGAGGAACATCGAGGTCAGCGGCGCGATGCCGATGCGCTCGATCGTCCGGCGCGGCACGATCGTCGCCGTGACGGCGACGCTGGTCTGCTGGCCGGGCGTGACGACATAGCGGAAGGCGCCGCTGACGGACGGTGAATCCAGCAGCGCGTAGATGACGAGATCGACGCTGCCGGGCTGCGGCTTGTCCAGCCAGAGCGCCCGAAAGAACGGGAACTCCTCGGCCTGCTCGCCGCCGACATCGAGGGCGAGCGAGCGCGCCGAGAGGCCATAGCGATGGCCGCGTCCGAGGAAGCGGAAATAGCTCGCGCCGAGGAACGAGATCACCTCGTCCTGCACCTTCAGGTCATTCAGCGTCGTGGTGACGGCAAAGCCCGCGAAACCGAGCGAGACCGGCAGCTTCGGCGGAACCTGGGCCTTGCCGTATTCGAACAGCGCCATGTTGAACGGCAGCGGGATGGCGTTGCCGTCGCTGATCACATGGATCGGTACCGGCTTGTCGTGCAGGAAGCCGAGATGGAACAGATGAAGGCGATAATCCGAGCCGCCATCCTGCCAGAGCGCCTTGTCCCTGCGGAACCTGATCTCGCGATAACTGTCATAGCTCAACGATTTCAGCGCATCGGGAATGGCCGGGGCGCTCGCGTCGAACGGACGGGCTGCGAGTTCGCGGGCCTGGCGGACGACATCCTCGTAGCCGAACGTGCCGCGCCGTGGCTCGGCAGGCGGCGCGGCCGCCGGCGGACGGCCGTCCTGGGCGCGAAGCGGCGTGGCGAGCCCGATCGAGCCCAAGGCAGCCAGCAGCGCGCGGCGCGACAACCCGGCCGCTGCAGATCTCGGTTCGTCAACGAAGGGGTGGCTTTGCGCGTCGGGTCGGTTTGTCATCATGCTCCGCATCGTCGGTCGGCTCGGTGGCCGCAAAAGGGCGGCGGTCTGCCAACGTGATGCGGAGGGCGAAGTTCCGTTGCAGGATGTTGGGTCGTCCAATAAATAGACAATATCGCCAAAATACAATTTATGGTTGCATAAAGAAATACTGAAAACACTGAAGAATCGTCCGCCGGCTTAAGACTAAATCAAATGGAGGGCGATAGCGTCCGGCTATAGCCGCAAACGTGATGCCCGCCGGAAGTCGCGCCGATGCTCCAGACCCTCACCCGCATGCCGGCGGACATGTCGTCCGAATCCCGGCGCAAGCTGCTCAATGCGGTGACCGATCTGTTCCTGCTCGATTCCGATCCGAGCGAAGTGGCGCAGGATCATTATGGCGAGATCGCGCTGCGCTCGCTGCCGCATCTCGATACGGAAGGCCGCCGTGAATACGCCGACAATGTCGCCGCGACGCAAACGCTGCCGCATCGTGTCGCGGTCTCGCTGGCGAACGATGCCGATGCCGGCGTCGCCCGGCTCGTGCTCAAGCTCTCGCCGGTCCTGACCGATACGGACCTCGCCGCCATCGCCATCAGCCAGACGCAGGCGCATCTCGTCGCCATCGCGGAACGGGCCCGTCTATCGGTGGGCATCACCGACATCCTCGTCGAGCGCGGCGATAGCGCGGTGCTGCGCAGCGTCTCGGGCAATGAAGGCGCACAGTTCTCCGATCGCGGCTTCGACCGGCTGCTGCAGCGCGGGGGCGACGATGCGGCGGTGAGCGAGGCGCTGGCGCGCCGCTCCGATCTGTCGCCGCAGCGGGCCGAGCGCGTGCTGCGCATCGTCGAGCAGATGTCCGATCCGAGCACCGAGACCGGCTCGCATCAGGCCGCGACGATGGCGCGGCAGGCGCGGCAGCAGCGCCGCGAAGTCCGGCTGCTGATCGCCGACCTCCAGGCCGGCACGCGCAGCCTCGGCGAGGTCGTCGACATGCTGGCAGAAGAGGATCGCGCCTTCCACCTCGCCCAGGTGATCGCGATCAGCGCCGAGATCAGCAACGAGCAGGCCCTGCGCGTGCTCATGCAGCGCGATGTCAGCGGCATCGCCGTGCTGGCGCGCATGCTTGGGCTCGGCAAGGACAATTTCCACGCCATCCTTACCCTCCGCGGGCGCCGGCTCTACTTCAAGGCCAAGGACATCGAGGACGACCTCAAGGCCTATGAGGAACTCGACACCGCGACCGCCGAAAGGACGATGCGCTTCCTGCGCCTCAAGACCAAGCTCAGCTGACCGGTAAGCATCCCGCCACAAAAGCGCGACAATCCCGCCCTCTCCTGCTATGCCATGAGCATGATCCAGGCCGCCGGCACCGCACGCATGAGACTTCTTTCAGCCGGCGCGGCCCTGGCCACGCTGATCGCGACCGGCGTCCCGGCGCAGGCTCAGGCCTTCCTGCCGCTCTCCGGCTTCGGCTTCCTGCCCTCCTTCGCCTGGTCGCAGCCGACCCTGTCGCCCGGCGGCGTCCAATGGGAAGGCTCCTACGCCCGCATCTCAAGCGGCTTCCAGGTCACCAGCTCGAAGCATTTCGGCACCTCGGCCGGCCCGGTGATCGGGCTGGAGGGCGGCAAGATGTGGCGCGACGGCGATTTCGTTTACGGCATCGCCGGAGTGCTCGACTTTGCGCCGAGCTTCGGCGGCTACAACAATCCGGGCTTCAACCGCGCGACCTATAGCCGCGATATCGCCGGCGCCTTCCAGCTCAAGGCCGGCGTGTTCGCGACGCCCGACGTGCTTCTCTACACCACCGTCGGGATGTCGGCCGCCAACGAGACCTACCGTTATGGCGCGACCGCGTTCTCGACGCCGTTCTCGCGCTCCGACATCGCTGTCAGGCCAGAGGCGCGCGCCGGCGTGCAATGGGCCGTCACCGACAAGGTGACGCTCGGGCTGGAAGTCGGCGTCATCGGGCCGGAAATCCGCTGAGACGCCGATTCAAGGCGCTGGCGAATTGACTCAGCGGATTGGCCTAACCCATTGATCTGGCAGATGAACCGGTCTCAGCCGCGTTTTCAGCCCGCCAGATTGAGCGAGGCTGCGTGCCTGTCGGACCAGACCCTGATTTCGCGAAAGACGGTGCCGAGATCGCGCGCTGACGGCGTCAGCTCATACTCCACGCGCGGCGGCACCTCCGGATAGATCGTGCGCCTGACGAGGCCGTGCGCTTCCAGATCGCGCAGCTGGGTCGTCAACATGTGCTGGGTGATGCCCGGGATCGAACGGCGCAGCTCGCCGAAGCGCAGAGTGCCTTGCCCCAGCCGCCACAAGATCTCGCCCTTCCACTTGCCGGTCAGGATACGCATGGCGGCGTGAAATTGTTCGACCGCCGCCGCGCTCGGGCAAGTATCTGATTCAACAACGATTTTCGTGCCCGAGCCGAGACTGCCCGGCCCAATAGTCTGATTTTCCATACTATACCATAAATTTCATTCTACTTGTCATTCCGACAGTACCTCCGATGTCATCTCGGCGAAAGCGGCGGGAATGCCCTGCCGCAGTTCTCGGAGACATCGATGTCAGCTACTGAAGTTTCGGAGGCGCCACGCTGGCGCCGGCTTGGCCTGTGGGGCGTCAAGGCGTTGCTTGCCGCGGCCTTCGCAACGGCCGGTGGCGCCAAGCTCGCCGGCCTGCAGCCCATGGTCGAGGTCTTCGACACGATCGGCGTCGGACAATGGTTCCGCTACCTGACCGGGGCGATCGAGCTCGCCGGCGCTGTCGCGTTGCTCCTGCCCGCGCTCGCCGGCTTCGCCGCCCTGCTGCTGACGGCCACGATGGCCGGCGCCGCCCTGGCGCATCTCACGGTCCTGCCGGGCTCGGCACTGCCGGCGCTCGTCCTGCTTGCCCTGTGCCTGCTGGTCGCCAGCGCCCACCGGAGCGAGATCAAGGCCGCGGCCGAACCGATCCTTCTGGGCCGAGACTGAGTCCGACCGTCACGCCGATGCCCGCCCCCACACGACCCGCCTGGAGCAGACCATGTCGCGCCTGATCGCCGCCACCTTGCTCACGCTAACCCTGGCAGCCTGCCACACCACCGATCTCGGTCGCTCGGTCGGCTGGCCCGTGCCACAGCGCACCGTCAGATGACGATGCGACGGCCGCCTCTCGTCCTGGTCAACCCCCGAACTTGTTGTTCTTCGGGAAGCCCTTGGGCGGCAGGCGGCCGGCCTCGGCGCGATGGCCGAGCCACTCCAGCAATTCGGCCTGCGCCACCGTCCAGGTCCGGCCGGAGGTGTCGAGCCAGGTCAGCCCGTCCTCCAGCTTGAAGACCTTGGCGTCCGACAGACCGCCATC
Organism: Allobosea sp. NPDC003192; assembly: GCF_050275675.1. NCBI lineage: Bacteria > Pseudomonadati > Pseudomonadota > Alphaproteobacteria > Hyphomicrobiales > Alloboseaceae > Allobosea > Allobosea sp. NPDC003192. Next base: position 170,071 of record NZ_JBNNPK010000006.1, on the reverse strand, counting down.
CTTGTAGCGCTGCAGTTTGACGCCCTTGCCGCGGCTCATCTCGGCGACCTCGGAGATCGGGAAGCAGAGCAGCTTGCGGTTCTGGCCGATGATCGCGACATGGTCGCCCTCAGCCGGCACGACCAGCATGGCCTCGACCGGCGCATCGACATTCAGCACCTGCTTGCCCTTGCGGGTATTGGCGACGACATCGTCAGTCGGCACGACGAAGCCGCGCCCTTCGGTCGTGGCGACGAGGAGCTTCAGCCCTGCCCTGTAGGGGAAGGCGGCGACGATCTCGGCGCTCTCCTCCAGCTCGATCATCAGCCGGATCGGATCGCCGAAACCGCGACCGCCCGGCAGCTTCGAGGCTTCGAGCGTGAAGACCTTGCCATTGGTCGCCATTACCAGGATCTTCGCGGTGGTCTCGCTGAAGAAGGCGGTGCGGAGCGCATCATCACCTTTGAAGGACAGGGTCGACAGGTCCTGGACGTGGCCCTTCAGCGCCCGGATCCAGCCCTTTTTCGAGATCACCACCGTCACCGGCTCGCGCTCGACCATGGCCTGTGTCAGGTCGATATCGGCGGTATCGGGCATGTCGGCGAAGGTCGTCCGGCGCTTGCCAATCGCCGTCTCCGGACCGAACAGCTTCTTCACCTCGCGGATGTCCCAGGAGATGGTCTTCCACTGCTGCGCCTCGGAGGCGATCAGGCCTTCGATCTGGCCCTTCTCCTTGGTCAGTTCCTCGAACTCGGTCTTGAGCTGCATCTCCTCGAGCTTGCGCAAAGCGCGCAGGCGGGTGTCGAGAATGGCGTTGGCCTGGACCTCGGTGAGTTCGAAGGCTTTCATCAGCTCGATCTTGGGCTCGTCCTCCTCGCGGATGATTTTGATCACCCGGTCGAGATCGAGATAGACGATCAGCAGGCCGGCAAGAATTTCGAGGCGCTTCTCGATCTGGCCGAGGCGGAAGCGCGAGCGCCGGATCAACACCTCGCGGCGGTGGTCGAGCCAGGCGCGCAAGGCCTCGGCGAGGCCGAGCACACGCGGCACCAGCCCGCCGGTCAGCACGTTCATGTTCATCGGAATGCGCGCTTCGAGCTCGGAGAGCCTAAACAGCGATTCCATCATCAGGTTGGCGTCGACATTGCGGGCACGAGGCTCGATGACAATGCGGATATCCTCGGCAGACTCGTCGCGCAGATCGGCGACCAGCGGCAGCTTCCGCTCATTCAGCAGCTCGGCGATCTTCTCGATCAGCCGGCCCTTCGAGACCATGTAGGGGATCTCGGTAACCACCGCGAGCCAGGTACCCCTGCCCTGGTCCTCGACATGCCAGCGCGCTCGCGTGCGGAAGGCGCCGCGGCCGGTCCGGTAGGTCTCGACCATCGAGGAGCGCGACTCGACGATGATGCCGCCGGTCGGGAAATCGGGTCCCGGCACGAAGGTCATCAACTGCTCGGACGTCGTGTCCGGATGCTGGATCAGATAGAGCGCCGCATCGCAGAGCTCGGCGGCGTTGTGCGGCGGAATCGAGGTCGCCATGCCGACCGCAATGCCCTGCGAGCCGTTGGCGAGCAGGTTCGGGAAGGCGGCGGGGAGCACCATCGGCTCCTCGTCCTCGCCGTTATAGGTCTCGCGGAAATCGACCGCGTCCTCCTCGATGCCGTCGAGCAGGAGGCGCGCGACCTCGGTCATGCGCGCTTCGGTGTAGCGGTAGGCGGCGGCGTTATCGCCGTCGATATTGCCGAAATTGCCCTGGCCATCGACGAGCGGGTAGCGCTGGGCGAAGTCCTGCGCCAGGCGCACCAGCGCGTCATAGACCGACTGGTCGCCATGCGGGTGGAACTTGCCGATGACGTCGCCGACGATGCGGGCGCACTTCTTGTGGACCTGGCCGGGATCGAGCCGGAGCAGGCGCATGGCGTGCAGGATGCGGCGATGGACGGGCTTCAAACCGTCGCGTGCATCCGGCAAGGCGCGGTGCATGATCGTCGACAGCGCATAGGCGAGATAGCGCTCCTCGAGCGCGCTCTTCAGATCGACGCGTTCGGCTTCCTCCTCCGGAGGCGGCTCGACGGGTTTGCCCATGCTTCTACTGACCTTCGAATCTGTGGCGCGTCGTCATTCCGAGGCAGCGCGAAGCGCTGAGCCCGGAACCCATGAACACTGCCCCGACCCGTCATGGTCGGGCTTGTCCCGACCATCCACGTCTTCGCCCGGTGGGTCGGGCGTGGCGTTCAAGACGTGGATGCTCGCCACAAGGGCGAGCATGACGGCACTGGACTGGCGTCGTATTCATGGGTTCCGGGCTCACTGCTGCGCAGCGCCCCGGAAAGACGCGCGAATCACCTGTTGCACAATGCCTGTGGAAAGGCAGCAACGCAAAACGTCGCCGCCCAAAAACCAGCGGAAATCAGTGGATTCTTGCCGCCAGCTCCAGCAGGCGCGCCCGCTCGGGCGGCTCCATCAGGCCGCGTGGCTCGTAGAGGTCGCGGCGCAGGAAGAAGCCGGTCAACGCAAAGCCCGCGGCGATCTCGGCTGGGCCCGGCCGTCGCGCGCCCTGGCCCTCGCTGAGAAAGGCCGGCAGGCTGAAAAGCCGGTCGAGATAGGGCTCGGCGGCCTTGCGGCTCACGGCCTTGCCGGATTTCGGCGAAACATGGGTGAGGTCCTCGCGCAGGCCCGTGACGGCGCAGCGTTCGAGCGAGAGCCCGTAGCCGAGCTCGGAGAGCATGGCGAGCTCGAAGCGCACCATCAGCGCCGGCGCGATCGCGATCTCGTCGAGATGGGCGAGCAGCACCGAGAGACCCTCATAGAGCCCGGGATGCGGATCGCGCTCCGGCAGCAGCCGCAGCAGGCCGGCGACATTGGCGAGGCCATAGAGGGCGACCGGCTGGGCCATCAAACGCGCCGCATGAGAGGTCAGGAGCTCGACCTTGTACTCGCCGAGATGCTCGTCGAGCCGAGCCCGCCAGTTGAGCGAGACGAAATTGCCGGGCTGCAGCACCGGCTGCTGCTTGCTGGAGCGGCCGCCGCGCACGAGGCCGAGATGGCGACCATGATCGCGCGTCATCACCTCCAGGATCACGGCGCTTTCGCCATGCCGCCTGACGCCGATGATCGTGCCCTCGTCGCTCCATTCCATGCGGGGAGAGTTAGAGCGAATAGGGGGGATGTTTCCAGTGCTGTCGCGCGCGACAGTGTCAGCAGGGGCGGGGGATCCCCTCTCCTGGAAGGAGAGGGGTGGGGGTGAGGTGTTCGGGAGAGAAATCGTGAGTCTGAGTTAAGCCGCGCGGTGAGCGTTTAGGGAGCTGGTCTGACCACCTACACCTCACCCTGCCCTCTCCTTCCAGGAGAGGGTTCCCCGCGCCCTCTTCGGCTCACGCCACGTACTGCGCGATGCCGCCGCCGAAGGACCAGTCCTCGCGCTTGACCTCGACGAGGTTGATGAAGATGTCGTCGGGCTTCAAGCCCGGCTCCTTCTGCAGGTTCTCGGCGATGGCGGCATAGAGCGCCTTCTTCTGGGTGACGCCTCGGGTATTGGCGACGGTCAGCTGGATGATCACCAGCGCATCGCTGCGATTGAAGCCGAAATAGTTGTTGTCGAAGATGAATTCCTCTGCCTCGTGCTGGTGCACCACGGCGAAGAGGTCGTTCTCCGGCACCTCGAAGGTGGTGCGCAAGGCGCGATAGACGCCATCGACGATAGCGGCGGGATGCGAGGCCGGACGGCCGCGGCGCATCGAAATCCGGATCAGAGGCATGACAGGCTCCATAGGACAGGGCGGTCTCTGCCGCCGACGCCTGCGAAACTAGGCTTGTTCATTTCATCTGAAAACTGTATCTTTGATGATATCAATAATCTGATTTTGCAATCAAAGATGAGCAACACACTCGATCTCGACGGCGTCAGCGCCTTCCTTCATGCAGCCGAACTCTCCAGCTTCACCCGTGCCGCCGAGGCGCTCGGCACGGCGCAATCTCTCATCAGCACACGGGTCAAAAAGCTGGAGGAGGCGCTCGGGCAAATGCTGCTGCAGCGGCATCCGCGGCTGGTGCGATTGACGGCCGAGGGCGAGCGCTTCCTGCCGGCGGCGCGCGAGCTGATGGCGGCGCATGAGCGCGCGCGGACCTCGTTCCAGCAGGTGCAGGAGCGCATCAGCATCGGCATCAGCGAACAGGCGGTCGGGGCCGACGCCCCTGCCCTGCTGGCGCGGCTAGCCAAGCATGACCCCTCGCTGGTGATCGGCCTGCGGATCGAGCCCTCCGCCGCGCTCGACACCGCCTTCGAGCGCGGCGAGCTCGATGTCGCGGTGATCCGCCGACTTGGGTCCGGGCGCACCGGCGAGGTGCTGCGCCGCGACGCCTTCGGCTGGTTCGGCGCGCCCTCGCTGGCGAAGCCGGACGGGCCGGTGCCGCTGGTCAGCCTGATGCCGGAATGCCGCCTGCGCCGCCACGCCATGGATGCGCTCGACCGCGTCGGCCTGCCCTGGCGCGAGGCCTTCATCGGCGGCGGCATGGCGGCGGTGCTGGCCGCGGTCGAGGGCGGGCTCGGCGTCTCGCCGCTGGCTGCGCGGATCGCGCCGCGCGGTGCGGTCGATCTCGGGCCGGACTGGGGGTTGCCGGCGCTCGACACCTTCGAGGTCGTGCTGCGCAGCAATGTCGCGACGCCGCGCGCCAACGCCTTCGTCAGGGAGCTCGCCGCGGCGTTCCGGGCGGGGTGAAGGCCGCATCCCGTCATTGCGAGAAGCGAAGCGACGAAGCAATCCAGGGGCGGCAGAGCACTACGTCTCCCTGGATTGCTTCGCTGCGCTCGCAATGACGATGAAGGCTGGCGCGTCTAAGCCACCACCCGCTCGACCCGGCTGATCACCCGCTTCTCGCGCAATTCGCTGATGATCGCGCTGAGGTGCTTCAGGTCCCAGACCGTCAGGTCGATGGTGACGTCGGTGAAGTCCGGCGTCGGGCGCACCATCGAGACCGCGTCGATATTGCCGTCATGCTCGGCGATGGTGGTGGTGATCTGGGCCAGCGAGCCCGGCTCGTTGATCGAATTGAGCTGGATGCGCGCCGGGAAGCGCTGCGGGCGCTTCTCGTCGAGGTCCCAGCGCACATCGAGCCAGCGCTCCGGCTCGTTGTCGAAGGCGGCGAGCGAAGGCGACTGGATCGGGTAGATCGTCACCGCCTCGCCCGGCGTCAGGATGCCGACGATCCGGTCGCCCGGCACAGCGCCGCCGCCCGGCGCAAAACGCACAGGCAGATCGCCGCCGAGGCCGCGGATCGGGATGGCGTCGCTGCCCGGCGTCTCGTTCGGCAGCTTGAATTTGAGATTCTCGCCCTGGCGCAGTTCGAACCAGCCCTTGCCGGGCGGGGGCGCCTTGGCTTCGCCGCCTGTCGCGCGCTTCTCCGGCTCAAGATCGGGATAGACCGCCCGAACCACGTCGCCGGAGAACATCTCGCCGCGCCCGACCGCCGCGAGCACGTCGTCGACCGCCGTGCGGGCGAGCCGCTTCAGCGCCGCCTTGAGCTTATCATCCGAGAACGGGCGTTCGGCTCGCATGAAGGCGCGTTCGAGGATCTGGCGGCCGAGCCCGGCATATTGCCGGCGCACGGCGACGCGCGTGGCGCGGCGGATGGCGGCGCGAGCCTTGCCGGTGACAACAAGCGATTCCCAGGCGGCCGGCGGCGCCTGCCCCTCGGCGCGGGTGATCTCGACTTCGTCGCCGTTCTGCAATTCGGTCAGCAAAGGCGCGATCCGGCCGTTGATCTTGGCGCCGACCGCGGTGTTGCCGACATCGGTATGGACCGCATAGGCGAAGTCGATCGGCGTCGCCCCGCGCGGCAGGGCGATCAGGCGGCCCTTGGGCGTGAAGCAGAAGACCTGGTCATGGAAGAGCTCGAGCTTGGTGTGCTCGAGGAATTCCTCGGGATTGTCGCCCTCGGCCAGCAGGTCGACGGTACGGCGCAGCCATTGATAGGCGCGGCTCTCGTCGGCGGCGGCGACGACGCCGGCGGTGCGGCCATCCTTGTAGCGGGCATGGGCGGCGATGCCGAATTCGGCGACACGATCCATGCCGTCGGTGCGGATCTGCAGTTCGACGCGCTGGCGGCCAGGGCCGACCACAGTGGTGTGCAGCGAGCGATAATCGTTCTGCTTCGGCGTCGAGATGTAGTCTTTGTAACGGTTCGGCACCATCGGCCAGGTCATGTGGACGATGCCGAGGACGCGGTAGCAGTCCTCCGGCTTGTCGACGATGACGCGGAAGCCGAAGATATCGGAGAGCTGTTCGAAGGAGACGGATTTGCGCTCCATCTTCTTCCAGATCGAATAGGGCCGCTTGCGCCGGCCATAGACCTGCGCCTCGATGCCGCGCTCGGCCAACTTGGTCTTGAGGTCGCTCTCGATCTCGCCGATGACCTTGCCCTCGCGCTGGGTCACCTCCTCCAGCCGCTTGGTGATGGTGGCGTGCGCTTCCGGCTTGATATGGCGGAAAGCGAGTTCCTCCAGCTCCTCACGCAGTTCCTGCATGCCCATGCGGCCGGCGAGCGGCGCGTAGATCTCGATCGTCTCCTCGGCGACGCGCAGACGCTTCTCCGGCGGCACATAGTGCAGCGTGCGCATGTTGTGCAGCCGGTCGGCGAGCTTCACCAGGAGGACGCGGATATCGTCGACGATAGCGAGCAGCAGCTTGCGGAAGTTCTCGCCCTGCGCCGCCTTCTTCGAAACGAGGTCGAGCTTCTTGATCTTGGTCAGCCCGTCGACGAGGCGGCGGATATCGGGCCCGAACAGGGTCTCGATCTCCTCCAGCGTCGCTTCGGTATCCTCGACCGTGTCGTGCAGGACGGCGGCAACGATGGTGGCGTCGTCGAGCTTGAGCTCGGTCAGGATCGCCGCGACTTCGAGCGGATGGGCGAAGAACGGGTCGCCCGAGGCGCGCTTCTGCGTGCCGTGCGCACGCATGGCGTAGACATAGGCGCGGTTGAGCAGCTCCTCGTCGGTATTCGGGTTGTAGCGCTTGACCCTGTCGACAAGCTCATATTGCCGCATCATGCCCATGCGGGCCGTACTCCGACGCTCAGTTCAGGGGGATTCGTGTTCAATTGAATTCGTTCAATATCGCCATGTCATCGGCCCTGCGGCAAGACGTATCGACGCGTGCCGGGCATGAAAAAAGCCCGGCAGAGCCGGGCTTTAGCAGATATCGTCAACGCTTTCCGACAGCTCAGTCCTCGTCGTCGGCGCTCTCGGTCGGCGGGACGAGCCCGTCGAGGCCGCGCAGCAGATCGTCCTCGCTCATGCGGTCGAACTGGATCTCGGAATCGGGCGTCGCCGCGCTCGGCTGGCTGCTGGTCAGCAGCGGCACCGTGTCGGCTTCCGGCTCGTCGACCTCGACATGCTTCTGCAGCGAGTGGATCAGGTCTTCCTTGAGATCCTCAGGAGTGAGCTTCTCGTCGGCGATTTCGCGCAGGGCGACGACCGGATTCTTGTCGTTGTCGCGCGGGACGAGAATCGAGGAGCCGGAGGCGATCATGCGAGCGCGATGGCTCGCAAGCAGAACCAGCTCGAAGCGGTTCTCGACCTTGTCGATGCAATCCTCAACGGTGACGCGAGCCATTCGCGGCTCCTTCTGATCTTGCGCGATGCGATGGAAAGGTTGAACGGCGCTCATACAGGCTGACGCGGACGGATGCAAGAATTTCGCTCCTGCCACGCAAGCGCGGCGGCCGCTGCTTGAATGCCGCGAATGACGGCGCTACCGCGAAGGGGGCACCTTGACCGATTCATCCTCGTCCAGCGTTCGCAGGCTGTCCGGCCAGTGCTTCTGCGGCCAGGTGTCCTACAGCGTCACCGACGCCTTCGATTACGCGATGAACTGCCATTGTTCGCAGTGCCGCCGGACCACGGGAGCAGCCTTCAAGCCGTTCGCCGGCATTGCGAAGCAAGAGCTCGAGATCACGCAGGGCGCCGACGCCTTGCTGCGCTACGGCAGCGACGAAACCCATGACGTCCATTGCAGGCGCTGCGGCTCGTTGCTGTACTCCGTGGTCCGCGAGGGTGCTTTCGTCCATGTCACCCTGGGCACGCTGACCGATACGCCCAGGATCAGGCCGACGGCGCATATCTTCGCCGGGTCCAAGGCACCATGGTTCGAGATCACCGATGCCCTGCCGCAATATGTCGCGTTCCCGGACGGCCCGCTCGTCGCGCCCGGCTGACGGCAGCTTCAGAGCCCGCGCAGGCGCGCAACCAGTTCCTCGACCAAGGGCTCGCGCTGCTCCGCCTGCGACGGCAGCCGACCGGCCATAGCCGGCAGCTCGTCCTGCCGCTGCTCGGAAAAGCGCATGCGCATCGTCGTAGCCACCGCCTCGCCGAAGGCGATCGCCTCGCGGTTCCCGATCGAGGAGAGGAAGGCGATGGTGCTGGCCGAGGCGTCGGCGATCGCGGCGCGGATGATCTCCTGGTCGCGGTCATTGCCGAGGCGCATGGCAAAGACGGTCGAGCATTGCGACAGGATGGTCGGATCGAGCTCGCCGGGGCGTTGCGTCACAACGCCGAGATAGGCTCCGTACTTCCGGCCTTCCTTGGCAATGCGGGCGATGGCCTGGCGCGTCGGCGCGAAGCCGAGCGCCGGGTCCTGCGGCACGTAGCGATGAGCCTCTTCGCAGAGCAGCAGGATTTCGTAGCTGCCGCGGCTGGCCATGGCCAGATCGAAGGCGAGCCGCGCCAGGCTGGAGGCGACCGCATTGACCACCTCCGCCGGCAACCCGGCGAGCTGGAACACGGTGATCGGGCGGCCCCGATGCGGCACGCGGAAGATCTGGCTGATCACCGGTGCGATCGTCTCCATGCTGTTGGCATGGGCGAAGAGGAAGCCGTAGCGCGGATCGCCGTACAGCGTCTCCAGCCGCACCCTGAGCGCGCGCAGGGTCAGACGCGGATAGCGGACCTCGTGCAGGCCGATCAGTTCGTCGATCGCGGCGAAAAGGTCGGCGAGCCGGTAAGGCGCCGCGAGTTCGGCCGCACCACCGGCTTCGCCAGGCTTGCGCGCACTGGAATCGAGCGGCCGCTTCAATACGCTGCTGCCGAGGTCTCGCGCCATGTCGTGGGCGGAGGTGACGCGGTAGCGGCTGCGGGCCACTGCGATGACCTCGCGCAGGATCTCTGCCTCGTCCTCCAATGGCGGACGGCCGCGGAAGACGATGTCGGCGAACTCCTCGAAACGGAACAGCCAAAACGGCAGATCGACGGTGCTGGCATCGATCCGCGCCGAATTGTCGGGAAAGGCATGGGCGTATTCGTTGTGCGGATCGAGGATCAGCACGCGCAGATTGGCCTTGGCCGCGACCGCCTTGCGCAGCATCAGCGCAACGGCGCTCGACTTGCCGACGCCGGTGGTGCCGAGCACGGCGAAATGGCGCGAGAGCAGGCGCTCGATGTCGACGCTCGCCGCGACGCTTGCGTCCTGGGTTAGAGAGCCGAGGACGACGCCCTTGCGCTCCCCGAGATCATGGATGAGCTCGAGGTCGCGCGAGCGGATACGATGCGCCAGCGCGCCGATCGGCGGGTAGGCGGTGATGCCACTGTCAAAGCGAGCGGTCCCGTTCTCGCCGTCGACGACTTCGCCGAGCAGCTCGACCTCGACTGCGACGGCATTGGCACCGGCCTCGTTCCAGGCCAGGTCCAGCGCGCGCATCTCGTAGACCAGCCCGACGACGCGGCTTTTTCCGAGATTGATCGAAAGCAGACGACCGATGGCACAACCATCCAGCGCACCGGACGCCGTTCCCGAAGCGCTCGCCGCAATGGTGGCGCGCGAGCCGGAGCAGGCGATCACGCGGCCGAGCGCGCGATCGGCCGGCTGGTTCGCATCGCGCCGGTCCGGCGTGATCTTCGTCTCGAACTGACTGTTGTTCGCGGGAAGCTGCATGATGCTGTCGAAACGTTTCCGGAGGCCCGCGAGGCTAAAGTCCCGGGCTTAACAACAGTCACGCCGCATGTTTCGCGAGACGACTTCAAGACACACGCAATACGAGCGTCGATCGATCAAGAATGCTGACGGCGTCGATCACATCCCTTGCCTTGAACCTGCGCGAGACGCGGCGTAGACGGCAAAGGACGAGGGGGCGACGATGACCAAGAACCGCTTGCGCCTGGGCGTGAATATCGACCATGTCGCGACCGTGCGGAATGCCCGCGGCGGCGCCCTGCCCGATCCGGTACGCGCTGCCCTTCTCGCAGTGGCTGCCGGCGCCGACGGCATCACCGCCCACTTGCGCGAAGACCGGCGCCATATCCGCGACGCCGACATGCAAAGGCTCGCGAGCGAGCTCTCCAAGCCGCTGAATTTCGAGATGGCCGCGACAGCGGAGATGATCGGCCTCGCCGAGAGGTTCAAGCCGCATGCCGCCTGCCTCGTGCCGGAGAAGCGCGAGGAACGCACCACCGAAGGCGGGCTCGACGTGGTCGGCCAGGCGCAGGCGCTGGCCGCTCCGATCGCCCGGCTGAAGGCAGCCGGCTGCCGCGTCTCGCTGTTCATCGAGGCCGACGAGGCGCCAATCGCGATGGCGGCCAAGCTTGGCGCGCCGGTGGTCGAGTTGCATACCGGCACCTGGTGCCATGCCGTCGCCGACGGCCATGCCGACAAGGCCGAGGCGGAATTCCAGCGGCTCGCCAACGGCGCGGCCTTCGCCGCCTCGCTCGGGCTGGAGGTCCATGCCGGCCACGGGCTCGACTACGACACGGCGCGCAAGCTCGCCGGCGTTCCGGACTTCGTCGAGTTCAACATCGGGCATTTCCTGGTCGGCGAAGCGATTTTCGTCGGCTTCGAAACCGCGATCGCCGTGATGCGGCGGGCGATGGACGAGGGGCGAGCGGCCAGCTAAACCGGCCGTATGATCCTCGGCATCGGCTCCGATCTCTGCGACATCCGTCGCATCGAGAACTCGCTCGCCCGCTTCGGCGAGCGCTTCACGCAGCGCATCTTCACAGCAGGCGAGCAGGCGAAATCCGACCGCCGTGCCACCCGCGCCGCCTCCTATGCCCGCCGCTTCGCCGCCAAGGAGGCCTGCTCGAAGGCGCTCGGCACCGGCATCAGGTCGGGCGTGTTCTGGCGCGACATGGAAGTGGTGAACCTGCCGAGCGGTCGGCCGACCATGCGGCTCACCGGCGGCGCAGCGGCGCGTCTCGCCGAAATGACACCGCCCGGCCATGAAGCGGTCCTGCACGTCTCCCTGACCGATGACCCGCCGCTGGCCCAGGCCTTCGTGGTGATCGAGGCCAGGCCCGTCCAGGCCTGACCTCGGATTGCGGATATCGCGCGGTCTTACGTCAGCCGGTGACCTGCTCCTGCGACTCACCGCTCAGCCAGCGATAGATCACGCCGCCAAGCACGCCGCCGATGATCGGCGCCAGCCAGAACAGCCAGAGCTGCTGCAGGGCCCAGCCGCCGACGAACAGCGCCGGGCCGGTCGAGCGGGCCGGGTTCACCGAGGTGTTGGTGACCGGGATGCTGACGAGGTGGATCAGAGCGAGGCCGAGGCCAATGGCGAGCGGGGCGAAGCCGGCCGGCGCCTTGCCATGGGTCGCGCCCATGATGATGAACAGGAACATCATGGTCATCACGACTTCGGTCAGGAAGGCCGAGGCCAGGCCGTACTTGCCGGGCGAATGCTCGCCATAGCCGTTTGAGGCGAAGCCCTTGGCGAGGTCGAAGCCGGGCGCGCCGACCGCGATGAAATAGAGCACGGTGGCGGCGAGGATGGCGCCGACGACCTGGGCGACGATGTAGGGCACCACCTGCCCCGCCGGGAAGCGCCCGCCGGCGGCAAGGCCGATGGTGACGGCCGGGTTGAGATGACAGCCGGAAATATGACCGATCGAGTAAGCCATGGTGACGACGGTCAGACCGAACGCGAGAGACACGCCAAGCAACCCGATGCCGACCTGCGGAAAGCCCGCCGCTATCACGGCGCTGCCGCAGCCGGCGAAGGTCAGCCAGAAGGTTCCGATCACCTCTGCGACATAATTTCTCGTGCTCATGTCGATTCGCCCATTGGTTGCGATCACAGGACTGTGATCGCGGTGCAACCCAGCGTCAATCTGGCGCAGATGCGGGTCGGCAGAGCAACCGGCGCAGGCCGCGGCGGGCATCGCTCTCCACTGACCAGGCCGTTGCCTTGGCCCGGCCCCGGCAGCACTCGCAGGTTCGCCCTGCGCTGCGGGCACCCCCAGGGGGCTTTTCGTCGCCCGCCCCTGGGAGTACGGCACGACGGCGTCCGGCCCGTGCAACGGCCGGTCGGCCTTCCCATATCGCGCCCGCGTTGTCCGACGCCCGATAGTCGGCTAGACCGCGCAGTTGAAACGCAGCCAGCAGGAGCCCCGCGTGGCGAACGACGCCGAGATCAAGAGCAAGACCAAGGACGAAGGCGGCATCCTCGAGACGATCAAGGTCGTCGTCCAGGCGCTGCTGATCGCCCTCGTGATCCGCACCCTGCTGTTCCAACCCTTCAACATCCCATCAGGCTCGCTGATCCCGACGCTGCTGATCGGCGACTATCTGTTCGTCTCGAAATACACCTACGGCTATTCGAAGCATTCGATGCCGTTCAGCCCGCCTCTGTTCCAGGGCCGGATCTGGGCAGCCGAGCCGAAGCGCGGCGACATCGCCGTGTTCAAGCTGCCGAGCGACAATTCGACCGACTACATCAAGCGCGTCATCGGCCTGCCGGGCGACCGGATCCAGATGATCGACGGCGTGCTGCACATCAACAACCAGCCGGTGAAGCGCGAACGGATCGCCGATTTCGTCACCACCGACGCCTGGGGCCGCGCCGCGAACGCGATCCAGTATCGCGAGACCCTGCCGAACGGGGTCAGTCACCAGATCATCGAGCGCGAAGGCGATACCGGCACCTTCGACAATACCCCGGTCTTCACGGTGCCGGCCGGCCATTTCTTCATGATGGGCGACAATCGCGACAACTCGCTCGATTCGCGCGACCGCAGCGTCGGCTATGTGCCGTTCGAGAACTTCGTCGGCCGCGCCGAGATCATCTTCTTCTCGATCGACGAGGGCGCGTCGGCCTGGCGCATCTGGGAATGGCCCTGGACGGTGCGCTGGAACCGCATGTTCTCGACGATCAAGTGAGCAAGCCCACCGATAGCGGCCGCAAGCTGCCCGAGCTCTCGCGGCTAGAGGATAAGCTCGGCCACCGCTTCCGCGACCGCACCCTGCTGGAGACGGCGCTCACCCATATGAGCGCCGATCCGCGCCGGCTCGCGAGCTATCAGCGGCTCGAGTTCCTGGGCGACCGCGTGCTCGGCCTCTCCGTCGCCGACATGCTGTTCACCACCTATCCGCAAGCCGAGGAAGGCGACATGTCGCGCCGCCTCGCCGACCTCGTGCGCAAGGAGACCTGCGCCGCAGTGGCGAGCGCCTGGGATGTCGGCCCGCATTTGCGGCTCGGCGAAGGTGAAATTCTCTCGGGCGCTCGCAAGAACAAGGCTATCCTGGCGGACGCCTGCGAGGCGGTCATCGGCGCGGTCTTCATCGACGGCGGCTATGAGGCGGCTCGGAGGTTGGTCGAAGCCGGCTTCGGCGAGCGGCTGCTGACGCCGGTGACGCCGCTGCGCGACGCCAAGACCGCCCTGCAGGAATGGGCGCAGGGCCAGGGCCATCCAACGCCGACCTATGCCGAGCGCGGCCGCTCCGGCCCGGATCATGCGCCGATCTTCCGGATCGCGGTGCGGATCGGCTCATTGGTGGAAGCGGAGGCGGAAGGGCGCTCGAAGCGGCTGGCCGAACAGGCGGCTGCCGAAGCCTTCCTGCGCCGGCAGGGATTGTGGAACGAAGGGGCGGAGGCGGACCATGGCTGAGAACGACCAGCAAACCCGCTGCGGCTTCGTCGCGCTGATCGGCGCGCCCAACGCCGGCAAGTCGACTCTGCTGAACCAGCTCGTCGGCGCCAAGATCTCGATCGTCTCGCGCAAGGTCCAGACGACGCGGACCCAGGTGCGCGGCATCGCCCTGTCCGGCCCGACGCAGATCATCTTCGTCGACACGCCCGGCATCTTCGCGCCCAAGCGCCGGCTCGACCGCGCCATGGTGACGAGCGCCTGGGGCGGAGCGACCGATGCGGACCTGATCGGCGTGCTGATCGATGTCGGCCGCTTCGACCATGAGGAGAACACCGCGCTGCTGGAAAAGCTCGCGGAGCTCAGGCAGCCGAAATTCCTGATCCTCAACAAGATCGACACGATCCCGAAGGAGAAGCTGCTCGCCATCACCGCGGCGGTGAACGAACAGGCCAAGTTCGAAGCGACCTTCATGGTCGCGGCGCTGACCGGCTATGGCGTCAAGGACATATTGAGCTGGCTGGAGAACCGGCTGAAGCCCGGTCCCTGGCTCTACCCGGAAGACCAGATCTCGGACGCGCCGCTGCGCTTCCTCGCGGCCGAGATCACCCGCGAGAAGATCTTCGAGCGATTGCACGACGAACTACCCTATCGCTCGACGGTCGAGACCGAGAGCTGGCAGCAGCGCCCCGACGGCTCGGTCCGGATCGAGCAAACGATCTATGTCGAGCGCGAAGGCCAGCGGAAGATCGTGCTCGGCGAAGGCGGCCAGACGATCAAGGCGATCGGCCAGAAGGCGCGCGTCGAGATCGCCGAAGCGGCCGAGGCGAAGGTGCATCTCTTCCTCTTCGTCAAGGTCCGCGAAAACTGGAGTGACGACCCGGAGCGTTATCGCGAGATGGGCCTGGACTTTCCCAAAAGCTGAACATTTACGTGCCCGCACGCGTAAATGGCAAAATGCAATCACAATCTTGCGCGGTACGTCGCCTTCACCACATAAACACCGAAGGAGCGCTCGATTTGGAGCGCCAGCCTGACATTATTCAACCTTGATCCGTGCCGATTCCTATTGATCGACCGATTTAAGCCAGGAGCCATTACATGGCAGGTGAACCGCGCATCGCGCTCTTCATCGACGGAGCCAATCTCTATGCGACGTCGAAGCAACTCGGCTTCGACATGGACTACCGACGACTGCTCAAGGAATTCCAGGGCCGCGGCAATCTGATCCGAGCCTTCTACTTCACGACGCTGGTGGAAAGCGAAGAATACACTTCGATCAGGCCGCTGGTCGATTGGCTCGACTATAACGGCTACCGGGTCATCACCAAGGCGGCGAAGGAATTCACCGACGCGACCGGCCGCCGCCGCGTCAAGGGCAATATGGACATCGAGCTCGCCATCGAGATGCTCGAGCTCGCCCCCCATCTCGACCACATCTACCTGTTCTCCGGCGACGGCGATTTCCGCCCGCTGGTCGAGGCGGTGCAGCGCAAGGGCGTCAAGGTCTCGGTGGTTTCGACCATCAACACCAACCCGCCTATGGTCGCCGACGATCTGCGCCGGCAATGCGACGAATTCGTCGAGCTCGCCAGCCTGATGCAGAAGGTCGGGCGCGATCCGGCCGAGCGCGCGGCGCGGGCGCCCGGGCAAGCCAATCCGGGACTGGAGCGCCGCTACGGCATCCGCCAGGGCGACGAGCCGCCCGAAGGCTGAACTTGCCCTGCCTTACCGCGTTGTCGCTGGAGGAGCAGCGGCGTTGAGCCGCGGGCACTTGACCGCGACCGCGGCTCGCGCAAGCTCTGTTTCCGCAACGACACCCGGAGGGCACGCCTTGGAACGCCGCAGCTTTCTCACCGGCCTCGCGGCCGGTTCCGCCTTCGTGATTGCCCGCCCGGCTTTGGTCCTGGCGCAGGCGGCGCCGGCTCTGGCTGCGCCGCCGCCAGTCTTCACGCTGCCGAAGCTGGCTTACGCCTATGAGGCGCTCGAGCCGGTCATCGACGCGCAGACCATGCGCATCCACCATTCGCTGCACCATCAGGCTTATGTGAATGGCGCCAACGCCGCTGCCGGCCAATGGGAAGCGTTGCGGACGACGCCGATCGAGACGGTGCTCGCCGATCTCAGCGCCGCCCCCGACAATGTCCGCACCGCGGTGCGCAACAATGTCGGCGGCCACTGGAATCACAGCTTCTTCTGGGAGCTGATGACGCCCGGCGGAGCACAGCAGCCTGGCGCAGAACTCAAGAGCGCGATCGACGGCGCCTTCGGCTCGGTGCTGGAGCTGGTGCAGAAGGTCAACCAGGCCGGCGCGACGCGCTTCGGCTCGGGTTGGGCCTGGCTCGTCGTCGACAAGGACAAGAAGCTCGCCATCATCTCGACCGCCAACCAGGACACGCCGCTGGAGCTCGGCGCCAAGGCGGTTCTCGGCATCGATGTCTGGGAGCATGCCTATTACCTGAAGTACCAGAATCGCCGGCCGGAATATCTCGCCGCCTGGTGGAAGACGGTGAACTGGGACAAGGCGAACGAAAACTTCAAGAAGGCGATGGGCTGACGCTACGGAACTTGCCTCTCACTTTCCCGTTACAGTTGTGATGGGGATGTGAGGGGCAGCCTATGCCGGACGATGCCAGCGATATCGCGCGCGCCTGCTATCAGGCCTATGTCGACAAGGATCGAGCGACGATCGAAGCGTTGCTCGATGCCGACTTCCATTTCAGCAGCCCGCTCGACAATCGGCTCGACCGCGGCGCCTATTTCGAGCGCTGCTGGCCGAACAGCGCTCGCATCCGTGCCTGCACGATCAAGCGCATCGTGCCGATCGGCGAGACGGTCTTTGTCACCTATGAAGGCGAGGCTGTCAGCGGCAAGAGCTTCCGCAACACCGAGGTCATGACGATCCGGGACGGCAAGATCGTCGAGGTCGAGGTCTATTTCGGCTGGTCTCTGCCTCATCCGGCGCCGGAGGGAGGCTTCGTCGAGCCCAACGAACTAGCGGGCTAGGCCAGCTTTCGGTGTTCTAGCCGCCCGTCTTCAGGATTCGCGCCTTGTCGCGGTTCCAGTCGCGGGTCTTCTCGGTCTCGCGCTTGTCGTGCAGCTTCTTGCCCTTGCCGAGGCCGAGCTCGACCTTCGCCCGCCCCTTGTCGTTGAAATAGACCTTGAGCGGGATGACCGTGAAACCCTCGCGCTGGATCGCGCCCATCAGCTTGTTGATCTGGCGGCGATGCAGCAGCAGCTTCCGCGGCCGGCGGACATCATGGTTGAAGCGGTTGGCTTCGAGATATTCCGGGATATGGGCGTTGAACAGGAAGAGCTCGTTGCCCATCGGCCCGGCATAGCTCTCGCCGATCGTCGCCTTGCCGCCGCGCAGCGACTTGATCTCGGTGCCCTGCAGGGCGATGCCGGCTTCCAGGGTCTCGGTGATGGCATAGCTGTAGCGCGCCTTGCGGTTGTCGGCCGCAAGCTTGTAGCGCTCTGGATCAGGCTTACTCATCGAAACACTCCGGCAACCGGCGCTCGCAAAGTGGCGGCACCGATCACCTCACTTAAGCATTCAGCAGCCCGGCGTGAACCATGGCGCTGCGGATGACTTCGCCGGTCGCCGGCGTGACCGGCAGCAACGGCAGGCGGACCTCTTCCTCGATCCGGCCGAGGCGCTTCAAACCGTGCTTGGCGCCGGCGAGACCGGGCTCCTTGAAGATGGCGTCGTGCAGCGGCACCAACCGGTCCTGGATCTTCAGGGCGCCGGCATAGTCGCCCTTGAGGGCGCAGGTCATCAGATCGGCACAGAGCTTGGGTGCGACATTGGCGACGACCGAGATGCAGCCATGGCCGCCGGCGGCCATATAGGCCAGCGCGGTCATGTCCTCTCCCGAGAGCTGGATGAAGTCGGGGCCGAGCACATGGCGCTGCTGCGAGACGCGGGCGAGATTGGCGGTCGCGTCCTTCACACCGGCGATGTTCTTCAGCTCATAGAGCCGCGCCATCGTCTCCACCGACATGTCGATCACCGAGCGTGGCGGGATGTTGTAGATGATGATCGGGATGCCGATCGCATCGTTCACCGCCTTGAAGTGCTGATACATGCCTTCCTGGGTCGGCTTGTTGTAATAGGGCGTGACCACCAGCACGGCATGCGCACCAGCCTTCTCGGCATGCTTCGCCAGCGAGATCGCCTCGGTGGTATTGTTCGAGCCGGCGCCGGCGATGACCGGCACCCTGCCCTTGGCCTGGTCGATGACGATCTCGGTAACGCGGCCATGCTCGTCATGGCTCAGCGTCGGGCTCTCGCCGGTGGTGCCGACCGGGACCAGCGCGGTCGAGCCGCTCTCGATCTGCCAGTCGACCAGCGCGCGCAACGTCGCCTCGTCGATCTTGCCGCCCTTGAACGGCGTCACCAGCGCGGGCATCGAACCGGTGAGTGGCGCATGCTTGGTCATGGACGGTCCTGAAAACGACAAAGTTGGGCGTGAAAGGGGCGACAGACATAGCCTTTCAGCCGCAGTCCGCAAAGCCGGCAACCCATCAAAAATCGTGGCGGCATGGTTAGGACTTCATAAAGCTCCATCCTGGAGCATGGCCTTCTGCTACCGATCCGGCTTGCTTGGGGGGATCCCTTGATGGCGCTATCGCCGGGCCGACGGTTCTTCGGAGCCGGCCTGACGCTTATTCTGGTGACTGCCGGACCCTGCTCTGCGGGCCCCGATGGCTCGCATCCATTGCAGATCGAGCGCCTGGCGAGGGTCGATACGGGCGCCGACACCGGGCCTGCGAGCGTCGATGTCGGCGTCACCGCTTCGCTCGCCCCGCAGACCGAGCCGCCAGCATCGCCCGTGCCGCCGGCCGAGATCGCCCGGCCGGAAGAGCGCATCGACCTAGAGCCGCTGAAGAAAGTGGTCGCGGCCTATCGTGCCGGCAAGCTCGAGGAAGGCGACGCCATCGCCCGCCGCATCGACGACAAGGCGGTGCGCGGCATGCTCGAATGGGTCGCACTGCGCAGTCTGTCCAATGTGGTGAGCTTCGAGCGCATCGCCGAATTCCTGGACGAGTTCCCGAACTATCCCGGCACGACGCCGTTCCGCCGCCGCGCCGAGGCGGCGCTGGTCAACGACCGGCGTAGCCCTGAAACTGTCCGGGCCTTCTTCCATGGCCGCGAGCCGATCAGCCCGGCCGGGCGCATCGCACTCGCACGCGCTCTCGCCGCCGAGGGCAAGAAGGACGAGGCACTGGCGCTCGTGCGCCGGGCCTGGCTCAAGGACCATCTCGGCGCCGGGCTCGAAAAGATCGTGCTCGACAATTTCGGCGACAAGCTGACCACTGCGGATCATCGCCTGCGCACCGAGCGCTATCTCTTCGGCGGGAAGAGCGAGGAGGCGCTGCGCAATGCCGCCCGCGTCTCGCAGGACTATGTCGCCCTGGCCAAGGTCCGGCTCGCCAGCGCCAGGGCCAAGGGGCCGATCGCGCAGAAGCAGATCGACGCCGTCCCGGCAGCCTTGAAGAAGGACATCTCCTTCGCCTTCCTGCAGGCGCAGCAGGCGCGCCGCTCCGGCAAGCCGACAGACGCCGCGAAAGCGATCGCCGAGGTGCCGCGCGACCCGGCTTTGCTCGGCGATGGCGATGGCTGGTGGGAGGAGCGCCGGCTGATCGCCCGCAAGCTGCTCGACGAGGGCGACGCCAAGGGTGCCTATGCGGTCGCCGCCGGCCATGGCGCCGAGGATACGGCCGAGCGTATCGACGCCGAATGGCATGCCGGCTGGATCGCGCTGCGTTTCGAGAAGGATGCCGAGCGAGCGGCGAAGCACTTCGCCGAAGCCGCCAAGATCGCGGAGACGCCGATCTCGGTGGCCCGCGCCACCTATTGGCAGGGCCGCGCCGCCGACGCACTGAACAAGAGCGACGAGGCAAAGACCTTCTACGCCCGAGCCGCCGAGCACCCGGTCGCCTATTACGGCCAGCTCGCCCGCGCCCGGCTCGGCCTGACCGACCTGCCGGTGCGACGCACCATGGCGGCGCCCCTGGCGCATCTGCCCGGCTTCAAGGCCGCCAAGCTGCTCTATGCGATCGAGGCGCCCGATCTCGCCGGGCAATTGCTGGTCGACCTGTCGCAGCGCCTGCACGACGCCGCCTCGCTCGAAGCCATCGCCGACATCTCTCGTCAGCGCGGCGACGCCAAGACCCTGCTGACCATCGGCAAGATCGCGCTGCAGCGTGGCTTCCCGCTCGACGAGGCCGCCTTCCCGACCTTCGGCGTCCCGGACTTCCCGTCGGTCGGCGATCCGATGGAGCGCGCCATCGTCCATGCCATTGCCCGCCAGGAGAGCGCCTTCGACCCGGCCGCGGTCTCGCATGCCGGCGCACTCGGGCTGATGCAGATGATGCCGGCGACGGCGCGCGAGACGGCGCGACGGGCGCAATTTCCCTTCGAGCTCGACAAGCTGACCAAGGACCCGCTCTATTCGGCGAAGATGGGCGCGGCCCATCTCAACGACCTGCTCGGCGACTGGCGCGGCTCCTATATCCTGACCTTCGCCGCCTATAATGCCGGCTCCGGCAATGTGAAGAAGTGGATCACCGCCTATGGCGATCCCCGCACGCCCGAGGTCGACGCGGTCGACTGGGTCGAGCGCATCTCCTTCACCGAGACGCGCAATTACGTCCAGCGGGTGATGGAGAACCTGCAGGTCTACCGCCAGCGCCTCAACCAGCGCACCGCCTATATGATCGACTACGATCTTAAACGGGGTGGCAAGCGGGATTGAGGGGCTCTCTCCCGCCCCTCTCTTTTTAGCGACAGGCCGATTGCCTTGGCTCCTCCCTTCCCCCTTGCGGGGAAGGGTATGGGGATTGGGGGGCGAACGGCTGGGTGCAAGGCCGATCTGTACGGGCGGATTTACCCAATAGGCCGGGTAGAGCTCTGACTTTCCGCCCCCCGCCCCTGCCCCTCCCCGCAAGGGGGAGGGGTTTCCCGCGCCGGTCCCATCGCACTCCGCCTACTGAACCGCACCTTGCGCTTGGCTGCGCCACGGCCCTCCTCCCCCCAATGATCATTCCTGCCATTTGCAATATTTGAAATTTTCAAGTATCTGATCCCACAATCACAAAGGGGGGAAACCAGATGCTGCCGGACATTGCCGCGCACACGCCGACTTTGCAGGCCTGGCGCCGCGACCTTCACGCCCATCCCGAAACCGCCTTCGAGGAAGTCAGGACCTCGGCCTTCGTGGCGGAGACGCTGGCCTCGTTCGGCGTCACCGTACATCGCGGCCTCGGCGGCACCGGCCTCGTCGGCGTGATCGAAGGCGCAGCGCCCGGCCCGACCATCGGCCTGCGCGCCGACATGGACGCCTTGCCGATGACCGAGGAAACCGGGGCCGACTACCGCTCGACTGCGCCCGGCCGCTTCCATGGCTGCGGCCATGACGGCCACACGGTGATGCTGCTCGGCGCCGCCCGGCACCTTGCCGCCAACCCGCCGAAGCGCGGCAAGGTCCATCTGATCTTCCAGCCGGCCGAAGAGGTCGGACTCGGCGCCAAGCGCATGATCGAGGACGGGCTGTTCGAGCGCTTCCCCTGCTCGGAGGTCTACGCCCTCCACACCATTCCGCTCTATGCCGAGGGCACGGCGGCGGTCCGGCCCGGCCCGACGCTCGCCGGCATCGCCGCCTTCGAGATCAGGATCGATGGCGTCGGCGGCCATGGCGCGGCGCCGCACACCACGATCGACCCGCTGCAGGTCGCAGCACGGCTCGCGACCGAGATCTCCTCGATCGTCGGCCGCCATGTCGATCCCCTCGCGCCGGCGGTGATCAGCCTGGGACGGCTCACAGCCGGCACCGCGCCGAACATCATCCCGGCCTCGGCCGAGCTTTCCGGCACGATCCGGACCTATGACCCGGCGGTCGAGGCGCTGATCCTGAAAAAGCTCGACGCGATCTGCCAGGGCTTCGCGACGATGTCCGGCTGCACCATCGCCTGCACGCAAGCCGCCAGCTGCCTGCCCTGCGTCAACGATCCGTGCGCTGCAGCAGCCGCGGCTACCGCCGCAGGCGAGGTGCTCGGCACGGGCAATGTCCAGACCGACATGAAGCCCCTGCCCTTCTCCGACGATTTCGCGCTGATGCTCGACCAGTGGCCGGGTGCCTACATCTTCCTCGGCCAGCCCGGGGCGATGTGTCACCACCCGACCTTCGATTTCGATGACCGCCTGCTGCCTATCGGCGCCAGCATCCTCGCCCGCATCGCCACACGCCAGACTATGGAAGGGGCCAGCGCATGACTGCCGCCGCGATCGCCTCCGACCAGCCGCGCTCGGCCTCGATGGTCCGCCGCGCCGTCATCTCCTCGGTGATCGGCAATGGGCTCGAATGGTACGACTTCCTGGTCTACGGCTTCTTCTCGACCATCATCGCGCAGGTCTTCTTTCCGAGCGCCGACCCGCTGGTCTCGGCGCTGCTGACCGCGGCGACGTTCGCGATCTCCTTCCTGGTGCGGCCGGTCGGCGGCGTGCTGCTCTCGACCTATGCCGACCGCTTCGGGCGTAAGCCGATCCTGACGGTCATGATCCTGATCATGGGGTTCTCGACCGTACTGATCGGCCTGACGCCGAGCTATGCCACGATCGGCATCCTGGCGCCGATCCTGATCATCGTCGCGCGCATCCTGCAGGGCATCTCGGTCGGCGCCGAATTCGCCAGCGCGACCGCCATGCTGGTCGAATACGCCCCGCCGCGGAAGAAGATGCTCTATGGCAGCTTCCAGATGTGCTCGCAGGCGCTGGCGCTCGCGCTCGCTGCCTTCTCCGGCTATGCGCTCTCGACGCTGCTGACGCCCGAGAGCCTGCAGGACTGGGGCTGGCGCATTCCCTTCCTGCTGGGATCGCTGATCACGCCGCTAGGCTTCTATATCCGCCGCTTCGTCGATGAATCGCCGGAATACGAGAAGGACGCCGGCCCGAAGGTCAAGCAGACACCGTTCCTGACGGTGCTGGCCGAGCACCGCAGCGCCCTGTTGCGGAGCTGCGCCATCATGATCCCCGGCACCGCCTCGAACTATGTCTGGTTCATCTTCCTGCCGGGCTATGTCGTGCGGCAACTGAAGCTGCCCTTCACCAGCGCCATGCTGAGCTCGCTGATCGGCGGCATCCTGCTCTTCATCTTCGTGCCGATCATGGGCCAGCTCGCCGATCGCTGGTCGCCGCGCCGCGTCTGGCTCTGCGGCATGCTCGCCTTCGCGCTGCTCTCCTATCCGCTGCTCTCCTATGTCGTGGCGGTGCCGAGCTTCGAGCGGCTGCTGATCGTGCAGGCGATCTGCGCCCTGCCGATCGCCGCGATCTGGGCGCCGACGCCGGGGCTCCTGGCCGGGATGTTCCCGACCACTGTCCGCTCGACCGGCATGTCGATCGCCTACAACATGGTGGTGCTGCTGTTCGGCGGGCTCGCGCCGTTCACCCTGACCTGGCTGGTGGCAAAGACGGGCTCAGACCTCGTGCCGTCCTATTACCTTCTCGCCTGCACCGCCCTGGCGCTGATCGCGCACTGGCAGGCCGATCGCGGCGAGACCCGGCGTTGAGCCGGGCCTGCGATGTCGGGTAGGACAAGGGGCAGCCTGCGCGAGAAGGAGTCCCGGCCCTGCCCGAACCGTTCCTGACTTTCCGGATCGATCAGGTCAACCAGACCGCGATGGCGAGAGCCTCGCGGGTCTACAAGGACAAGCTCGGCCTGAACATTCGCGAATTGCGGGTGATCAGGACGATCGGCGACCAGCCGGGCCTGTCGTCCAAGGCGCTGTCGGAGGCGAGCTTCATCGAGCAGACGCTGGTCTCCAAGCATCTGCGCAAGCTTATCGGCGAAGGCTATATCCGCCGCGATCTCGAAAGCGCCGATGCGCGACGGGTAGCGCTGCGCCTGACGACGAAGGGCGAGACCGTCAGGCAGGAGGCCGACCGGCTGGGCGAGGTGATGGAGCGCGACTTCCTCTCCGCACTCACCGAAGAGGAGCTTGAAGTCTTCAACCGCTGCATCACCAAGCTGAAGGGCTGGGGCGCGTCTTAGCGCCCCGCCATCGGTCGGCTTTCGCGTCCGGCACGGCCATGGTTAGGTGCGCCCTGCCCGCCTTGTTGCCCTGAGTCTCCCGCATGGATTCCGATACCGGCTTTCGCTCCCTCTTCATCAGCGCCCGCGACGGGCTGAAGCTGCATGTGCGCGAGTACGGGCCGCAGGCGGCGCCCAACCTGCCGATCATCTGCCTCGCAGGGCTGGCGCGCACCTCCGCCGATTTCCATGAACTCGCACTGGCGCTGGCCGAGGACGGGCAGCGGCGGGTACTGGCGCTCGACTATCGCGGCCGCGGTCGCTCCGACTATGCCAAGGACTGGCACGACTACGACATCCGCGTCGAACTCGACGATCTCATGCAGGTCCTGGCGGCAACCGGCGTCGAGGAAGCGGTCTTCGTCGGCACATCGCGCGGCGGGCTCCTGACCATGGCGCTCGGCGCCGCACGCCCGGCGGCGATCCGCGGCGCCGTCCTCAACGATGTCGGCCCGGTGATCGACGCGCGCGGCCTGCTGCGCATCCGCGGCTATGTCGGCAAGCTGCCGACGCCCCGCAGCTTCGCCGAGGGCGCCGAAATCCTGAAGCGGCTGTCGGACCAGCAATTCCCGCTGTTCGGCGAGGCCGAATGGGAGATCATGGCGCGCCGGACCTGGACCGAGCGCAATGGCGCACTGGTGCCGGACTATGATCCGCGTCTGCTGAAGACGCTGGAGGAGCTTGATCTCGAAGCGCCCCTCCCCGAGCTCTGGCCCTATTTCGCGGCACTGAACCACATCCCCGTGCTGGCGATCCGTGGCGAGAATTCCGACCTGCTGGCCGAGAAGACGCTGGAGGAAATGGGGCAGCGCCATCCGCGCTGCGAGATATTCACCGCACCGGGCCAGGGCCATGCGCCCCTGCTCGGCAGCAAGGACATGGTCCGCCGCATCGGCAAGCTGATCGCGAAGGCCGAGAAGCAGGCGGCCTGAGCCGCTCAGCGCTTCCTCTTGCGGCGCTTCGCCTTGACGGCCCGCGAATGCTCGGTCTCGCCGCCGGCGGCGAGGATTTTCGCCTCGGCCTGCCATTGCTCGGCGATGTCGCGGCCGGGAAAGCCGGTGTGATGGGCGACGAAGCGCAGCTCGTCCGACCCCAGCGCGACGATCTGGTCGAAATGCCAGATGCCGAGGCTGTTCAGCTTCTCGGCGATCGCCGAGCCGACGCCGTCGATCAGGCCGAGATCGTCCGGTTTGCCACCGCGCGCACCCGGCAGGAGATTGCCCGGGCGCCTGCCTTCAAGTGCGGCGCCGGAGAGCGGGGCCGCAGCGATCTCGACCGTCGTCGCGGTCCGCGCCAGCGCAGCCGCCTGCACCACCCAGTCCTCGCGCTCGATGCGGCCCGGAAAGGCGAGATAGGTGCCGACCCATTCGACATTCTCAGGCGTCCAGCCGGCGATCTGGCTGAAATGCCAGATGCCGAGCGCATGCAAGCGCCCTTCATTCTGCGGCCCGATGCCCTTGATCAGCTTGAGATCATCGGCCTGTCCGCCGCGAGCGGCGGCGAAACCGACCGGGCGCTTGCCAGCGATCGCATCCTCGTTTTCGACCTTGGGCATGGGGGCCGGCTCGACCGCTCGCGCGCCGGCGGTAGCCGCCGGCACGGACGGTGACGGCAGAGCCGGCGCCGGTTGCGGCAGAGCGAGGCGCGACGCCGGCGCGGCGAGCGCAGGCAATGCCTCTCCCTCTCCGGCGAACAAGCTGCCGATCAGGCAGCCGGCGGCGTAAGCGAGCAAATAGAGCAAGGCCGTCTCGATCCAGAACGCCGCCTGGTCGTTGACCAGCCGGAACCAGACCAGCCCCGCCAGGGCGGCCCAGAGGATCGCAAGGACCATCACCGGGCCGCTGGCGAAGCCACGCGGGCCGCCTCGACCGGTCAGCCAGCCGAAAACGACGCCCATCGCAAAGGCAGCGAGAAGAAACCAGGCGAACTGGGTCGCGAGATAGAGCATCGCCGCCTCCTACTTCGCCACAGTGAACTGGACACGGCGGTTCTTCACGCGCGCCTCCGCGTCGCCATGGGCGACCAGCGGCCGCTCCGTACCATAGCCCTTGATTTCGAGCTGGGCCGGGCCGATGCCACGGCGGATCAGCTCCTCGCGGACACGCAAGGCCCGCCGGCTCGACAGGTCGAGATTGTTGAAGCCGCTGCGCTCGCCATCGAGATTGGCGTGGCCCTCGACCGTGACGCGCGAGGTCGGGCATTGCTTGAGGATGGCGGCGGCCTCGGTCATCGCCCGCTCGGTCACCGGATCGAGCGTCACCACCGCAGTGCCCTGGCCGAACATCACGTAATAGCGCTGGGTCAAGGCATCGAGCTCGTTCTGGCAATTGCTCGGCGGATCGATGACGCAGCCGGTCTGGCGCATGCCGACCTCCGCCTTGCCGGAAAAGCCCTGCGGCAGGCCGCTCGCCAGATTGGTCTCGACCTCGTCGCGGATCAGCGCGCGGCAGGTCAAGCCGCGCACATTGACCTCACGATCGATCAGGCTGGCCGAGCCGAGATCAAGCCGCAACAGGTCCTGCACCGCCCCGCGCGCAGCGACGCCGAAGCCGGTCGGCGCTGCCGGCAGGATCTCGGTCTCGTCGCTGACACGGCCGCGCAAGGGCGAAGCCTCGATCAGCGCCGCGATCGCCTCCTTGGCGGCGGCATCGGGCAGGTAACCGTTGAGATAGCCGCCGGACTTGTCGATCGAGGCGGTGAAGCCGTAGCTGTGCAAGGTCAGCGCCGGGCGGCCGGAAACGGAGAGCCCTGCCGGCAGAGTCTTCCCTCTCAGCGTCTCCTCCAGAGCTTGCCAGCCGGCCTTGTCCGCCGCCGCGCCGGTGAGGCTGAGCCCGGCCCCGGCCAGCGAGATGCTGCCTTGCGCCATCCTGCCGAGGAGGCCGAGCGCGAAGCGGGTCGCCTCGCCATAGTCGGGGCCGATGCGCGGCCCCGGCTCTATCACGGTCCGGTCGACGACCTCCCCGCCCGACAGCGCCGCACGCGCCGCTTCGAGCGCCGCCGCCTTGGCCGCGGCATCGGGGGCTGCGCCGGAGAGGACGATGCCGCTCTCGGATTTCTCCGCGCGCCATTGCAGCGGCCGCGGCGCGACAGGAGCCGGGGCTTGCGGCGCATCCGTCACAGCAGGGCTCGGCGCGCTGGGAGCCGGGTCGGCGGGCGCCGGCGTTGGAGCCGCTGGCATACTCGGCGTCGCGGGCCCGGACGAACTCGAATCGATCGATGGAGCGGGTACCGGCTCGCTCTTCGGAGCCGGTGGCCGAGGCGGCGGGCAGACGATGCTGGCAAGCGCAACCGAATCGGGACCATCGCCCTGCGCAATGTTCAGCTTCAGCATCTCGCAGGCCTCATGCTGATCCGGCCCTTGTCCGGAGATGCGATAGGCGCTGCCTTCGATCTCGGCCTTGCCGCTGCGCAAGCGAGCGAGATCGGCGATGGCGCGCGCCACCCTGGCAGCAAAGGCAACCGGCTCGCCAACGGCCGGCAGCGTCCGGTCACTCACCGCTCCGGAGGCCGGAAAGGCTCGCCCGAGCAATCCTCCGATTTCGCGGCGCACCGCATCGGAAGGATAATAGCCCGAGACCGTGACGGAGCCCGAGGCGCTCTTCTCCGCACTCCAGCGATACGGCGCCATCATCGGGGGGCTGAGCGCGCAATCGACGCGCGTGAAGCCCTTTGGAGCGATCGCGGCAGCGCTCTCGCGCAGAGCCTGGAAGCCCTGCGGCGTCGCGGCGGTTCCTTCGACGCAATAGCGGGAATCGTCGAGGGCGACCTTGCCGGTGGAGAGCTGGCCGAAATCACGTATCAGCGCGGCCACGAGCTCGGCGAAGCCGGCCGGCGCGCCGAAGGCGACCTTCTGTTGATCGTCGACCTTGAGCTGCGATCCGAGTGCCCGCGCCGCCGCCAGGGTCGCCATGGCCGTCGTCTCGTCCGGCACGAATCCGGACAGAGTCAGGACGTCACCTTGCCGTGTCGCCGACCAGCTATAGGGCTTCTGGGCGATGACCTGCGTCAATCCGCCGAGCACGCGCCGGACGCCGAATTCCGATTGAAGTTGAGCGAGCGCCTTGCTGGCGCCGTCGGCCGTGACGGCCTCGCCATCCAGGTAGACGTCGCGACCGCTGACACGGATCGCGATGCCACGCGCACCCGAGGCAGCTCCAGCCACCGCGCTCGCCGCGAGCGCCCTGGCTTCGATGTCCCGGCGCACCGGCTCGGTGTTCAGCGCATTGGCGGCCGCCCAGATCAAGGACAGCGGAACAAGCCCCCAGAGCCAACCGGCCTGCCGCGCCATGCCGAAATCCCCGCCTCGTCCCAGGGACCGCTCACGTCGAATCCCGACGCCCGCAGTCCGCTCCAATCACGCCTTATCGTGTCCCCAAGTCAAGCAAGGGGCCGCTCGACCCTTGTGAGGGTCAGACGGGGTTTCCGGCCTGCAAAGGCCGGCTGAAACGAAAGAAGCCCCGGGTTTCCCCGGGGCTTCCCTTGAACGATCCTAGGATCGATCAGAAGTCGCGCTGGATGCGGAGGCGACCAGCCCAAGCGTCGTCGGTCTTGATGCCGAAGCCAGCGACGCGGGCGCCCGCGTTGTTGACCGGCAGAACGCGCGAGGCGAGCTCGGTGCGGGTGTAGAGAACTTCCACACCGATATCGAGGCCCGAAACCGGCGACCAGATCAGGTTACCAGCAACGATCAGCTCCTTGGGATCAAGCGAGCGGATCGGAGCGCCAGCGGCGTAGACACCGGCCGGAGCGTTGTAGCCGAGCTTCAGCTCGGAGTACGAAGCGACGAGCTCCGAACGCAGGGTCGGGGTCCAGAAGTGACGCAGGGCAGCCACGATCGACCAGCCGGTCGAGTTCTTGACGTTGCCGAGCGGGGTGACGCCGACGTCGCCGATGACGAGCTGGTTCAGAGCGTTACCCGAGGCGATGCGACCCGAGCCGAACTGACCACCCCAGCCGAGGTAGCCGAGAGCGCCGTCAGCATAAGCGGCCTGCAGGAACAGGTGATCGCCAGCCGCAAGCATCGGCAGGTTGATCTTCACGCCGCCCTGGATGGCCCAGCCGTACTCGTCCGCACCGTTCTGAGCGCCGGTGGCGGCACCCTGGGTGATAACGCCGGTGACCGGGTTGACCGCGAACGCGCCAGCCGCAGCAGCGGTCGCGACGACCTTACGCTGGGTGAGAGCACCCGACAACTGAGCCGAGCCCCAGCCCTGATCGACGCGCAGCGAGGCGACGACGTCCGGGAAGTCCTGACCAGCGAGGGTGAGCGCGTTGCCGGCGAAGCGACCGAAAGCGCCGTTCTCGCGCTGGCCGGTGCCGGTGTTGCGGTCTTCGAGCGAGACCGTGGCCGAGAAGCCCGAACCGAAGGTGGCGGTGTAAGCCAACAGGTTGAGGCGCGAGTCAGCCGTACGGAACGTCGAGAAGGTCAGGTCGTTGGCGTAGAAGTCGAAGAACGACTGAGCGCGACCAGCGGTGATCGGGCCGAACTGGACGAAGGCCAGGTCGAGGTTCGAAGCAGTGCCCGGACCGGCAGCGCCGTTACGAGCCACACCCGGGGCGATGATGCCCTGGTTGCCGCCGATGGTGCCGGCGTAGAAGCCCGAGCTGACGGTCAGCTCGTAGCGGAAGAACGTACGCAGCGTGCCGTAGGCGGTCGCGGTACGGGCGTCGACGTTCAGACGACCGCGCGAGCGGGTGCCGTAGGCGTCCTGGCCGTTGCCGTAGCGGGTGCCGACCGTGTACTCAGCACGGACACGACCACCGACGCGCAGGCAGGTGTCGGTGCCCGGGATGTAGAAGAAGCCCGCGCCATAAGCGGAGCAAACGCGAACGTACTCGACCGGAGCGGCCTTCCGCGAAGGAAGGTCGGCGGCCTGAGCCCCGGCAACCGCGGCGATGCCGGCGGCGGAACCGAGGAGGAGGCTCTTAACGAGCTTCATTTGATTACCTCCAAAAGAGTTTCGAGACCCTCGGGCGTCGGCGCATTCCAGTCCGGTGGCCCCAGGAGACCTGTCCGGCGAAACCCGCTTATCCCGGTCTTTCGCCCGCGTCCCCGAACCGTTCGGAGGCGAAGACGAAAAACAGCGACCGGGAACGTCCCGCCGCACAGTCACCATTACGAATGCCCGGCCCGCGATCAACCACGATCACGCCACAGTCCCCGCCACAGACCCGCTTTGCCCCCCGGTGTTGCAGCCGGGCCACGCTTTGAACGCCGAACTTAAGAGAGCGTTAACCGAACCGGGTGGTTTGCGGGCATTCAGAGCCATCGACCGGTCAGCTCGGCTGCGAATCTGTGACGCTTTCTTCGCCGACTGAGTCGGGACGTCAGTATTCCCACTCGGCCCCGACGCCGACCGCAGCACTGCCGTCGGCATTGGCATCAGCCTGGAGCTTCAGGCGGCGCGTCAGGTCGATTCCGACAGAGACGCCGCTATCCTCGGGCTTGGCTCCAGCCTTCACCCCGAGGGTGACATTGTCGGAGATCGCGCGCGAGACACCGACCGTCGGCCCGCCCGGGCCCATCTGCACATCGAGGTTATCGACGCCGAGCGAGCGGCGGATGCGCTCGAAGACGTCATCGCCGCCTGCGCCGGAGAACTGCGCCGCGGTCTGGGCGAGCTGCAGCGCCTGGAAGGGCGAGAGCGAGCCCGAGGCGCGGGCGAAGAGCAGACGCGAGAGCACCTCGTCCGGCGGCAGCTCGGGCGAGGAGGTGAAGGTGAACTCGGGCGCCGAGGCCTCGCCGGAGATGATGATCCGCGCAGTGACGTCGGCGGCGCGGGTCTCGGCGACGAAATCGAGCGTCGGCATGACGTCGCCGGAGAAGGTGACGCGACCTTTGCTGAAATCGAGACGCTGGCTGGCGAGGCTGAGCCGCCCGCGCCTGAGATCGAAGCCGCCAGTCAGGGCCGGAGCGCCGGAGGTGCCACCGACGCGCAGATCACCGCCGAGCTCGGCATCGATGCCGCGGCCGCGGATGAAGACGCGTCCCGGCGCCGAGACGACGATGTCGAGCACCGCGTCGAAAGCCGGCGCGCGAGCGCCCTTGCGGCTGGCGACGGCGCGGGCCTTGCGCTCGGCGGCGAGGCGGGCTGCCGCCTGGCCCTTGGCATTGACGTGGCGGATGCCGTCGACCGGCCGCGAACTCGACGGCAGGCGATCGGGCACCGCGACCTCGATGGTCACGACATCGACACGCCCGGCGATGCGCGGCCGCTGCGCCAGCGGGCCGGCGAGATCGAGATTGAGATCGGTGACCGCCCGGACCAGGCCGCTGTCGACGAGCTGGGCACGCTTGCCCTCGATGCGAATCGTGCCGGGGAAGCCGGCATCCGGATCGAGCTTGACGTTGCCGCGCGCCGAGAGCGTGCCGCCGCCCGGGGTCTGCGCCGCGAAACGCTCGATGGCGATCTCGGGCCCATTGGCGGTGACGCGCGCTTCGAGCCCGGTCAGCTTCACGCCCTGAAGCGCGTCGTTGAAGCTGCCGCCGGAGAGCGTCGCGCCGCCGGAGAGGCGCGGCGCCGAAAGCGTGCCGCCGGCGCGCAGGTCGAGCACGAGCTGGCCGGTCAACCGCCGGCCATCGGCGGCGAGCTGGGTGTTGGCGAGCGCCGCATCGGCGCGGCCTTGGATCGCAAGATCGAGCGCCCCCTCACCGCCGAGTGGCGCGGTGCCCCTGGCCGTCAGGCTGACGAAGCGGCCGGCGTTGAGGCTCGCGTCGAGGCTGGTCTGGCGGCCGTTGAGCGCGCCCTGCCCGGCGATCTCGATCGGCGGCAAGCCGGCGGAACGGGTCTGCGGCGCGACGAGGCGAGCGATTCGCACCCGCCATGGACCGGTCGGCGCTTCGGGCGTGCCCTTGATCGTCGCCTCGGCATCAAGCGTGCCGGAAAGGTCAAGGGTCGGCGAAGCGAGGCGAGCAGCCGAGAGCGGCACATTCTGCGCGGCAAAGCGCAGATCGAGTGCCTTGCCGGCCTCGCCGTCGAGCGTGATCCGGCCACCGTCGAGCGCGATGGCGAGATCGCGGATTGATACGCCGCCATCGATCGCGGTGAAGCTCGCGGGCTTGGCCAGCGCGATCTTGCGGCCGTCGCGCGTCGCGGTGAAGCTGGCGAGATCAAAGCGCAAGGGATCGGCGACCGAGAGCCGGCCCTTCGAGGCAAGAGAGAAGCCGCGCGCCGTGGCGTCGAGGCTGATGTCGCTGGCATCCGCCCCGCCCTTGGAGACGAGGCGGATCGCGCTCACCGGCTCGCCGGCGACGACCGCGCGATCGACCTGGATCGTGCCGTTGATCAACGGCTTGCGCAGCGCGTCGACGATGGCGACATCGGCATCGAGCCGGTCGAGCGAAAGGCTAGGCGCGACAAGCTTCTGCGCGCTGGCCTTGAGATTCAGATTCTGGCCGCCGGTCGGGCGCGCCAGCATCACATCGGCCTCGATCCGGCCGCCGAGCTTGGCGAGCGCCAGCGCCGAGAGATCGTCGAGATTGCGGGCCGCGAGCTTGAGATTGCCCTCGGCGAGATTGGCGGCGTCGAGATCGAGCGCGCCGTTCAGGGTGACCGAGCCGATGGCGATGGCGAGCTGCGGCAGAGCCCAGCCGCCCGGATCGCGCTTGGCGAAACGCAGGCCGCCGGTCGCAGGCCGACCATCGACTTCGCCGGAGAGCTTGACGTCACCGGAGAGTGCGCCCTGCAGATCGCGCAGGACCGCCTCGAGGGCGAGACGCGGCACGGGCCGGCCGAGCGCGGTCGCATTGGTGATGCCAGCCTTCAGCGTCGCGTCGAGCTTGTCGAGCGGCCCCGTCAGCGTTGCGTCGAAAGCGCCCTGCCCCGACAGTTTCGGATCGGCGCGGCGCAGATCGGGAATGGCGATGTTGGCTTTCAGGCTCGAACCCTGCGCGCCGAGTGCACCATCCGCCGTCGCCGCGACATGGGTGCCGGCGATGCGCAGACCGTTGACGACCAGGCCACCGCTGCCGGGCACCCGAATCTCACCGCCAAGCGAGAGCTTGCCGGCGAGCAGGCGATCGAGCGCCTCCTGGCCGAGCGCGAGCGCCTCGGCGCCGCCATCGAGCTTGACGGCGTAAAGGCGCTTCTTCGGCTCAGCGTCGACATTGGCGGTGACAGCGGCCGAGCCCTTGAGCGGGCGGGCGGCCAGCGTGCTAAGCCGCGCAAGGTCAGGCAACCGCGCCTCGACCTTGCCGAGGATCCGGGCCGGATCGAGCCGGCCGACATAGCCGAGTTCGGCCCCGCCGAAGGCGAGTTTCAAGGTTTCGAACTCGCCGCCGCCGCCATCGGAGGCCGTGCCGCGCAAAGTGAAGCGCAGGCGGTCGCCGATGAAGCGCGCCAGACCGGGGTCGGCGAGTGCGACGCCTGAAGCCTCGCCATCCGAGACCAGCACGGTGCGCGTCCTCGGATCGTTGAGCGCGCCGGTCGGGGTCGCGGTGAAGGTGAAATCGAGCTTGCCGAGCTTGCCGGCCGGAACACTGGCACCTTCCGCCTGCAGGCTGGCGTTGACACGCGGCCCGGCGGCCGGTCCGCGGATCGTCGCATCGAAGGCGAGCTTGGCGATCTCGGCGCCGGAGGCGACGGTGCGGCCGCCGGCATTGGGGCGGGCGGCGGCGGTTACCTTGAAGTCGAGGTTCTTGTCGGCGCCGTAGAGGCCGTTCACATCGAGCCGGGCCAGCGCCGAGACCAGCGCCAGCTGGTCGACCGCGACGGCGCCGTCATCGGCGAAGGCGACCGTGCCATCAAGCCGGGTCGAGCCCTCGAACACCGGCGCGACCGGCGGCGGCATCAGGCCGGCGATACGCGAATCGAGCGCTAGCAGGAGCCGGCGCGCCGTCCCCTGCCGGCTGAGATCGGCGGTGCCGTTGGCGCCGATGGTCGGGCCTGCGGCGAAGGCGAGCGTCGCTCGGAACCGGTCGAGCGGGCCGTCGCCGCTGAGATCGAGCTTGACCGGCGGCCGGTCCGGCAGATCGGCGATGGTCGAGATCAGGCCGCCCGCCGGTTCGTCGAGCTTGACCGCGAGCTGGAGCTGCGTCGACTGCGGCACGAAGCGCAGGGTGACGTCGAGCGTGCCGCCCATATCGAGCCGGCGCCCGACGAGCCTGAGGTCCAGACCCTCATTGGGCGGTCCAAGACGGGCAGCGCCGGTCGCCGAAAGTCGCGCGGCGGCACCGATCACGGTCGGCCCCAGCGCCAGCTCGCCGAGCTGGAAGGCCTCGATGACCACCTTGAGCGGCAGTTCCGGCAGGATCGGTGCATTGTCGGCCGGAGGCGGAGCCCCCGGTTCGGGCACCGGCTTGCGCAGGATCTCCAGCTTGCCGATCTCGAGCCGATTGACCTCGAGCCGGCGCAGCAGCAGGGCCGAGCGGGTCCAGACCAGGCGGGCGCGGTCGAGCCGGAGCCAGGGCCCGTCGCGGTCGGAGATGACGATGTCGCGGATTGAGGCATCCGAGGAGAGCGCGCCGTCGACCGCGCCGATCGAGACCTGGCTGCCATCGGTGGAGAGCGCTTTCGAGATCAGGTCGGCCAGGACGCCGCGTTCGCCGGCATTCTGGGCGAAGCCGCCTAGGCCAGTGGCGAGGACCAACGCCACGGCGATGACCAGCGCTCCCAGGCCGGCGAGCAAGCGCGAGATTCGAAGCGCGCCCATCAGAAGGCCTGCCCGATGCTGATATAGAGCGCGACCGGCTTGTCGCCTTTGCGCGGGTTGAGCGGCGCTGCGACATCGACCCGGATCGGCCCGATCGGCGTGTAGTAGCGCAAGCCGAGGCCGGCTGCGTACTGCACCTTCTCCTTGAAGTTCGGGAATTCCGACGCGAAGGCCATACCGGCATCGAAGAAGGGCACGATGCCGATCGTGTTGGTGATCTTGATGCGGGCCTCGACCGAGGCCTCGAACAGGCTGCGTCCGCCGGTCAGCCGGAAAAACGGGCCGAGCGGCGAGAGCGTGCGATAGGCGTAGCCGCGGACCGAGCCGCCGCCGCCTGCATAGAAGCGCCGGGTCGCTGGAATCTCGTCGAGATCGGCGCCGGCGACCGAGCCCAGCCCGATCCGGCCGGCGAGCACGTAGCGGGCATCGTCATCGAGGGCGTAGTAGCCGGAGATCGAAGCCTTGCTCTGGATGAAGGGGGCGTCGTTGTCGCCGAAGGCGGCATAGGGCGTGACCGAGGCGGAGACCCTGATGCCACGGGTCGGATCGAGCTGACTGTCGGTCGAATCGTAGCGCAGCGAGAGCGGCACGCCGACGAGCATGTAGTCGACCTGGCCGAGCACGTCGCTGGTCTGGCCGCGCTCGGCCTCGATGCCGGCCTGGATCGAGAAGACGTCGCTGAAGCGATGGCGGATCGAAGTGGTGACGTTGGCATAGCGCGCCGTGTAGCCGCCGTAGCGGTTGATGCCGACACGCTCGCGCACGGCGGAGGCGTCGATCAGCAGGTCGTTGCGGCTGCCGCCGAGCGCCGGCTTCACGAAGCTCGCCGAGAAGCGACCGCCGAGATCGCTGCGCTCGAAGTCGCCGAATCTCTGGATCTTGGTGCCGTCGATGCGCGGGGCCAGGAAGACCGAAGCCTCCAGCCGCAGGCTCTCGGCGCCGCCGAACAGGTTGCGGTGCTCCCAATAGGTCTTCACCGCCGGGCCATCGATCGTCGAATAGCGGGCCGAGAAGCCGAGCAGGCGCTTGGGCCGCTCATTGACCTCGACGAAGATCGGCAGGTTGCCGGCCTTGTCGAGGCTGGTGCCCTCGCGGATGCGCACCGAGCCGACAGCGGGAATCGTCGCGATCGACTTGCGCGTATCGGTCAGCGCCTTGGGCGAATAGGGATCGCCCGGCTCCAGGTAGATGAAGGAGCGGATCACCTCGGGCGGGATGTCACCGGTCTCGGTCACCGAGACGTCGCCGAAGCCGGCCACGGGGCCGGGATCGACGAGGAGCGAGACGTCCATCGTCTTCGCGGCATGGTCGACGACGGGGCGGACCTCGACGACGCGCGCAAGTGGACGGGACTTGCCGCGCCAGTAGTCGACCAGAGCAGCCTGCGCGGCGCGGATCGAGGACGAGGTGGCCGGCGCGCCAGGCACGAGACCGGAGACCTTGCCAGGATCGGAAATCACTGCCGAAGGATCACGGCGTCCGCTCGGCGCGATGTCGACATTGCGCAGCGAGAAGAGCGGGCCGGGATCGACCGTGACCACGACCGGCGCCGGCGCACGGTTACGATAGCGATCGGCCGCGCGGGCGAGGCCCGGCGGCGGCTCGCCCGCCTGCGTCACCGCGACACCATCGACTGCGATCGCGACCTGAGCGTTGAAATAGCCCTGAGCCCAGAGCGCATCGATCAGCGGGTTGATGTCGGCGGCGGCGCGGCGGGCCAGGGTCTCGCCGTCGGGCGGCGCATCCTCGCGCAGGCGATAGAGTAGCGAGGCGTCCTGCAGGCTGCGCTTCAGTGCGCTGGCATCGGGGACATCGCCGAGCTCGAACTTCAATTCATAGGGCAGCGTCGTCGCGCTGACCGGCGGCGGCTTGTCCTTGCTGCCGAAGAGATTGAAGACGTCGAGCGATGACAGGTCGAAGGCGCGCGCCGGCGAAACCTCACCGGCAAGCATCGCCGCGAAAGCAACCAAGCCTCCGCCGGCAATGCCGATCCTGCCCCTTCGCCATGACCGCATCAAACCTCCAACGCAACCCAACTAGGACGCAGCGAATGCGTTGATTTTGTGATCGCGCCTCCAGTTGATCACAATTCGACGCTCGGGATTAGCGCACCATCAATCCAAATTCTGAACGAATCGTTGGCTTGTCGCCCGCTGGCGAAAGCCTCAATCGCCCTGCTCCGCCAGCGCGAAGGAGATCGCGGTGACAGGATCGAGCCGAGCGATCACCGGCCCGACCGTGGGCGCGAGCACGCCGCCGCAGAGGCTACCGGTGGTGATGATCTGGCCGGCCTTGAGCGGGCCGAGCGGTCCCTCGACCGAGCGGTTGGCCCAGGCGAGTGCCGTGACGAGCGGATCGCCATTGGCGTGCAGCGCCTGGCGGTCATAGAGCACGTCGCCATCGAGCTCGACCGTGCAGGTCAGCGCCGGAACATCATCGAAGATGCTGAAGGGCACCTCGGGGCCAAGCAGATAGCCGCCATGGCCCATCGCATCGGCGAGCCAGAGCGGGAACGGGACATTGGTCCAGTCGGCGATGCGGCTCTCGACGATCTCGATGCCGACCAGCGCGGCGTCGCAATGGTCGATCAGCTCCTCGCGGGTGTAGGGCTGGCCGGGCCGCAGCGGCATATCGCGGCCGAGCCGGATGGCGAGTTCGATCTCGACGCGCAATTCGGCGCCGTGCACGCCGCGATAGGTGTCGCCGGATTTGAGATAAGGCCCCTGCATCAGCCCGGCCATCGGCCGGCCGCCCTCGCCGAGCGAGACCTTCCAGCCGGCGAGCGGATAGCCCATGCCCTTGTTGACCTCGGCCTGCGCGGCAAAGCCGGCATCGACATCGGCGGGGACCGGCAAGGTCGCGATGTCGACCAGCTTGTGGCCACGGCGGGCAGCGATGAAGGCGCCAGCAAGAGTTTCGGTCGTCGCAGCCATGGTCGTCTCGTCCCCGTCGTCAGCGTGGCGGAACCGTGCCGCCTGATCTTCTCTGGCTACAGCATCGACCGGCTTCCGGGAACCCAGGATCGGGCCCGCCTGATTCAACGACGCTATTTCCGGCTGGCGAGGACGACGCCGAACACCGCGACGGCCATGCCGATAAGCTGGATCGGCGTCAGCGTCTCGCCGAACAGAATCCAGGCCTCGACCGCGACCGCCGGCGGCACGAGATAGAGGAAGGTCGCGAGGCGCGAGACCTGGCCGCGGCGGATCAGGACGAGATAGAGCCCGATGCCGCCGAGCGACAGCGCCAGCACCGACCAGGCCAGCACCAGGCCCATGGTCAGGTTCCACTCGATCCGCATCGGCTCGAGCAGGTAGGCGAAGGGCAGCGTGAACAGGAAGGCGGCGATGTACTGCACCGCCGTCACCGTGCGCAGATCGCCCTCGACGATGCGCGCCTTCTGCCAGAACGAGCCGATGGTGACGGCGAACATGCCGACGACGTTGACGATGATCGGCAGCGCAATGGCGGACAGCGCCTCGGGCGCGACGCCGACCAGCTTCGGCTCCAGCACCAGCGCGATGCCGACAAAGCCGAAGACGATGCCGAGCCAACGGATCGGGGAGATATGCTCGCGCACGATCAAAGGCGCAAACAGCGCGGTCAGCACCGGCTGCAGCCCCGCGATCAGGCCGGAGACGCCGGCCGGCAATCCGTGACGTACCGCCCACCAGACGCCGCCTAGATAGACGGCGTGCAACAGGATGCCGGCGACGGCGCAATCGACGATGGCGCGCCGCGTCTTCGGCCACTGCGCCCCGAGCGCGACGGCGAGGATGGACAGGGCGAGCCCGGCACAGGCGAAGCGCACCGACAGGAAGGTCAGCGCGTCGGAATAGCGCGCCGAATAGCCGGCGACGATCCAGCCGCTCGACCAGAGGAACACGAAGAACGCCGGCGACAGGCGCAGGAAGAGCGGTGAATCGAACATCTCGGCGCGGCCTCTAGGCGCCTGATAGGCCCGATAACGGCAGTTGTCGCCGCATACGGACGCTGTGGCGGCATGTTCCGTGCACTTGCCACCGTAGCAGCGAAGCACCAAAGATCGTGCCATCGCTCGAGAACCGCATGTCGCTACGTTCCGTCCCTGCCCTCGCCTTCGAGCGCTTCATCGCCCATGACGGCTGGGCGATCGCCAGCCACATCGCGCTCTCGGTGCTGATGTCGCTGTTCCCCTTCCTGATTCTCGTCACCGCGCTCGGCGGCTTTTTCGGCTCGCAGGCGGCAGCCGACGAAGCGGCGCAATTGCTGCTGGAAGCCTGGCCGCGAGAAGTGGCGGAGCCGATCGCGCGCGAGGTTCGCTCGGTGCTGACCGCGGTGCGCAAGGACGCGCTGACGCTGGGCGCGATCCTGGCGCTCTACTTCTCCTCCTCAGGAGTAGAAGCCGTCAGGGTCGGGCTCAACCGCGCCTAAGAAGCCTATGAATGGCGCAGCTGGTGGCGCACGCGGCTGGAATCGATCGTCTACGTGGTCGGCGGCGCGATCTTCATGCTCGCCTTCTCGCTGCTGGTCGTGCTCGGCCCGCTGATCTGGCGCGGCATCGTCGGTTTCGCGCCGGCCCTCGCCCCGCTGGGCTTCCTGCTCGCCTTCCTGCGCATTGCGGGTGCGACCGTGCTGGTGGTGCTGGCACTCGCCGTCGCACATAAGCTGCTGCCGGCCCGGGCGCCGCATATCGGGGCGATGTGGCCGGGCATCCTGATGACGCTGGTGGTCTGGCTGATCGGCGGCGTCGGCTTCGGCTGGTATCTCGATTCCTTTGCCGGCGCCTATGTCACCACCTATGCCGGCCTCGCCACCGCGATGATCGCGCTGGTCTTCCTGTATTGGCTGGCGGCGATCTTCCTCTATGGCGCCGAGCTCAACGCCGCCATCGCGCTGCACCGCGCGCCGGAAAAGTCGACCGGGGATGTGCTGAGCGGGCTGTGAGCGCAGGCCGGTGCCCACGATCAAGGCGTGAGCACGACAAGACCTTCGCGATAGCGGCGGCTGCCGGCGAAACTCTCGCCGGTATCCATCTCGACCTCGAAATCACCCGACGGCTTGCCGGCGATGCGCCGGATGCGCCCGTGATTGACCAGCCTCGCGCGGTGGATACGGGAAAAGCCGAGCGGGCGCAGGCGTTCCTCCTCGGCCTGCAACGTCGTGCGGATCAGGTGGCGCTTGCCGCTCGCCAGCCAGTATTCGACATAGTTCCCGGCCGAGACCACGGCGACAATATCGGCCGGTTCGAGCCGCAGATTGATCGTGCCGTCGCGCAGCCAGAGACCGCCGGGCGCAGCGGCTGCGACAGCCGCTGCTTGCGGCTGCGGACGCCTGCGCCAGAGTTCGCTCAGCCAAAACACGGCCGCGAGCAGCAGGTAGACGAGAATATCCTTGCGCAGCTCGTAGAACAGGTTGCCGCCGGAGAAGCCGAAGCTGTAGTCGCCGGCGCCAGCGGCCCAGTAGCCGAGCTTGCGCAGCAGAACCATGCCGCAGACATGCACGGCCGAGAACGCGAGGATCGCAGTAGCGTGCAGCGGCCCCAAGAGCCATGGTCGGTGCGGCCAGGCGAGCGAGACCAGCACCAGCCGATGGACGAGCGGCGCCAACGCGACGACCAGGACGCCACTCGAAATTTCCCAGAGCAGGGGTTGCCACAGCGGAACGGCGCGGCCGAGGCGGGCGAGATCGTGCCAGGTCGAGAAGGTGTTGACGAGGCAGGTCGCGGTGGTGCCGAGGGCGATCGCGAGATAGGGCAGCCAGCCCGGCAGACGGCTGGCTCCGCCGTTCGTCACGGCTGCCCCGCCGCTCGTCCCGGCTCGCTGGCTTTCGTCACGGAGCATCGGCTGCTCGTCCCGCACCGTCTCGACCTTTGCGCAGGCATCCCGGCCTGCTCGGAGCGAGCAAGGGATAGCCGCCATGACTGCGCAAACCGATCATTCGCCACCACACAGCACCGAACGCCGGCTCGATCTCGACTGGATCAGGATCGCCGCCTTCGGCCTGCTGATCCTCTACCATGTCGGCATGCTCTATGTGTCATGGGGCTTCCATGTGAAGAGCCTCCACCAGCTGCGCGAGCTCGAGCCATTGATGCTGCTGCTCAACCCCTGGCGGATGGCGCTGCTCTTCCTGGTCTCGGGCGCGGCGACGCGCTTCATGCTGGGCAAATACGAGGTCGGGGCCTTCGCGAGACGGCGCTCGGCCCGCCTGCTGATCCCCCTCGCCTTCGGCATGCTGGTGGTGGTGCCGCCGCAATCCTGGGCCGAGGTCGTCGAGAAGCTCGGGTTTTCCGGCG
Organism: Allobosea sp. NPDC003192; assembly: GCF_050275675.1. NCBI lineage: Bacteria > Pseudomonadati > Pseudomonadota > Alphaproteobacteria > Hyphomicrobiales > Alloboseaceae > Allobosea > Allobosea sp. NPDC003192. The sequence goes on along the minus strand of NZ_JBNNPK010000006.1, from coordinate 129,222 downwards.
GCTATCTCGACTTCTGGTTCGGCCACTATCTCGCCTTCGACCAGAGCTTCTGCCGGATCGAGACCGGCCGGCAGGCCTGCATCATTTTGCCGACCTGGAACCATCTCTGGTTCGTGGTCTATCTCTTTCTCTACACCATGGCGCTCGCCGGGCTGATCGCGCTCTCGCCTGGTCTGCCTGGTCGTGGTGAGCGACTGCTAGAGCGCGCCCTGCCCGGCCTGCTCCTGCTGCTCGGGCCGGCGCTGCTGCTCGGGCTCAACCGCTTCCTGGTCTTCCCTGCCTTCCCGCCGAGCCATATCGTCGTCGGCGACTGGTACCAGCACGTCCTCTACGGCTTCTGCTTTCTGTTCGGCTTCTTCGCGGCGCGCTCGCAGCGGCAGGCCGAGCGGACCGAGCGCCTGCGCTGGCTCGCGCTCATCCTCGCCGTCGCGGCCTTCCTCGCCATGCTCTGGCTGCGTGCCCAACCGCCGGGCGATCTGCGTCGGCTCGTCGGACCGTTCGTCTATGGGCTCGACCAATGGTGCTGGATCGTCGCGATCCTCGGCTTCGCCCGCCGGCACCTCTCCCAGCGCGATGGGCCGGTGCGGCGCTACCTCGTCGATGCCGTGTTCTGCTGGTACATCGTCCACCAGACCGCGATCATCCTCGCGGCGCATTGGCTGAAGCCGCTCGCCCTGCCGGCCGGGCAGGAAGCGTCGCTGGTCATCGCGATCGCCGCGCTGGGCTGCGCCGCGAGCTATGAGATCGCCAGGCGCATCGGCTGGCTGAGGCCCCTGTTCGGGATCTCGGCGGGCAGGCGCAGGCCCCTGCCCGCCCCTAGCCTTCAGCCCTCAAGCGCCTCGACCACGTCCTCATAGGTCCGCAGACCGGTGCGCGGGGCGTAGACCAGCACGGCCATGTTGCCGGGCGCGTGCTCGTTCTTCCACATCTTGTGATGGGCGAGCGGGATCTTGTCCCAGGGGAAGACCTCGGACATGCAGGGATCGACGCGGCGGTCGATGACAAACTGGTTGGCGGCCGAGGCCTGCTTGAGATGCGCGAAATGCGAGCCCTGCACACGCTTTTGCCGCATCCAGACATAGCGGGCGTCGAAGGTGATGTTGAAGCCGGAGGTGCCGGCGCAGAACACCACCATGCCGCCGCGCTTGGCGACGAGGCAGGAGACCGGGAAGGTCGCCTCGCCGGGATGCTCGAAGACGATGTCGACGTCCTTCTTGCCGGTGATGTCCCAGATCGCCTTGCCGAACTTCCGGGCCTCCTTGGTCCACTCGGCATATTCGGGCGAGTTGACCGTGGGCATCTGGCCCCAGCAGTTGAAGTCCTTGCGGTTGATCACGCCCTTGGCGCCGAGGCCCAGCACATAGTCGCGCTTGGTCTCGTCGGAGATGACGCCGATCGCATTGGCGCCCGACGCCGCGCAGAGCTGCACGCCGAAGACGCCGAGGCCGCCCGAGGCGCCCCAGATCAGGACATTGTCGCCCGGCTTGATCGTGTGCGGGGCATGGCCGAAGAGCATGCGATAGGCGGTCGCCAGCGTCAGCGTATAGCAGGCCGATTCCTCCCAGGAGAGGTGCTTCGGCTTCAGCATCAGCTGCCGCGACTGCACCCGGCAGAACTGGGCGAAGGAGCCGTCCGGCGTCTCGTAGCCCCAGATGCGCTGGGAGGAGGAGAACATCGGATCGCCGCCATTGCACTCCTCGTCGTCGCCGTCGTCCTGATTGCAGTGGACGATGACCTCGTCACCGACCTTCCAGCGCTTCACCTTGGAGCCGACCGCCCAGACGATGCCGGAAGCGTCGGAGCCGGCGATGTGCAGCGAGCCCTTATGGACATCGAAAGGCGAGATCGGCTGGCCGAGGCCGGCCCAGATACCGTTGTAGTTGACGCCGCCAGCCATCACGAGGAGCAGGACCTCCTCCTCGCCGATCGACCAGGTCGGCACCACCTCGACCTTGAAGCTGTCCTGCGGCGGGCCGTGGCGCTCGCGGCGGATCGTCCAGGCGTACATGTTGGCCGGGACATGGCCGAGCGGCGGCAATTCACCGAGCTCGTAGAGATCCTTCAACGCGGGCTTCGCGACGGGTTGCAGCTGTGCCATCTGATCTCTCCCTTGTCGCCACGCCTGTGATCCGGTGGCGTTGCCGGCATCATGCAGGCCATTGCTGCGCTGCGCCATACGCCTATCGAATTATGCCGCAGCGCAAAAAACAAGAGGAAAGGCGCAAAGTTCCCTTGCCGTTTGCCTCGCGCCGAAGCGGCGACGACAGCGCGGCGCTCGAGGCCCGGCTCGCGGCCTGAAGCGTTCAGCCCGTAGCGGCTCTTCGAGTTCTAATCGGACGCCGAGGCGCAGGGATTAGGGGAATCTGTACCCCGGCGTCCGCTGAGCCGATTTGCAGGGCGGCTCGGATCGCCCGTGTGAGATTCAGGGGCGGTTTCGATCGAATTTCAAGGACGCCGGCGCAGGATCATTGCGCCGCGAAAGGTCACGCCGGACGGCCAGCCGCAAGCATGTAGTTGACGTCGAGATCGCGCGAGCGCGACCAGCGATCGGCGAGCGGGTTGTAGGCGACGCCCTCGCGGGCGAAGACCGAGAGCCCTCCGGTCTCGATCGCGGCCTCGAGCTCGTCCGGGGTAACGAATTTCTCCCAGTCATGCGTGCCGCGCGGCAGCCAGCGCAGGATGTATTCGGCGCCGACGATGGCGAGCGCATAGGATTTCAGCGTGCGATTGAGCGTCGCCATGACCAGAAGGCCGCCCGGCTTCACCGCCGCGCAGCAGGAGGCGACGAAGGCCTCGACATCGGCGACATGCTCGACCACCTCCATGGCGAGCACGATGTCGAAGCGCGCGCCGGATGCGACAACCGCCTCGATCGTCTCCTCGCGATAATCGACGCCGATGCCGGCCTTCTGCGCATGCGCACGCGCCACGGCGATATTGGTCGTCGCCGGGTCGAGCCCCGTGACCTCGGCGCCCAATCGCGCCAGCGGTTCGGAGAGCACACCGCCGCCGCAGCCGATATCGACGAGGCTCAGGCCCTCCAGCGTCCGCAGCGATTTCGGATCGCGACCGAAGCGCTCGCAGGCAAGGTCGCGGATGAAGGCGAGCCGCACCGGGTTGAACTTGTGCAGCACCGCCATCGGCCCTTTCGGGTCCCACCAGCTTTTCGCCAGCGCGTCGAAGCGCGCGACCTCGGCCGGGTCGATGGTGGAGCCTTCGCGTGCCGCTGCCGTCATCGCCTTTGATGTCCTGTTTACGCTCTGACGGGTTATGGCTGCATTGACACCGCCCGCACCTCCCGTCATCTACACGCGCCTTTCGCCGAGTGCGAGGGCGCTATTTGTCCCGGCCCTGCGCCGGGTCCGTTGTTGAGAGCTCTTGGACGTCATGGCCCGTCTGGTGATGAAATTCGGCGGCACATCGGTCGCCACTGTCGAGCGCATCAAGAACGCGGCACGCCACGTCAAACGCGAATTCGACGCCGGCAACCAGGTCGCGGTCGTGGTCTCGGCGATGTCGGGCAAGACCAACGAGCTCGTCGCCTGGTGCAAGGAAGCCTCGTCCGCCTACGATCAGGCCGAATACGACACCGTCGTCGCCTCGGGCGAGCAGGTCACCTCCGGCCTAATGGCGATCGTGCTGCAGGAGATGGGGCTGCCCGCCCGCTCCTGGCAGGGCTGGCAGATTCCGCTCTACGGCTCGGACGCGCATGGCTCGGCAAGGATCGAGGGCGTCGATGGTGCCGGCATCCTCGCCGGCTTCGACCGCAACCGCGAGATCGCCGTCTGCTCCGGCTTCCAGGGCATCAACCCGCGCAGCCACCGCATCGTCACGCTCGGCCGCGGCGGCTCGGACACCAGCGCGGTGGCGCTCGCCGCTGGCCTCAAGGCCGATCGCTGCGACATCTACACCGATGTCGATGGCGTCTACACCACCGATCCGCGCATCGTCCCGAAAGCGAGGCGGATGGACAAGGTCTCGTTCGAAGAGATGCTGGAGATGGCCTCGCTCGGCTCGAAGGTACTGCAGGTGCGCTCGGTCGAGATCGCCATGGTCCAGCGCGTACCGACCTATGTGCGCTCCTCCTTCGACGACCCCGACAACCCCAATCCAGGCACCCTCATCTGCGACGAGGACGACATCGTGGAACAGCAGATCGTCACCGGCATCGCGTTCTCGCGCGACGAAGCCCAGATCACGCTCCGGCGCGTCGCCGACAAGCCGGGCGTCGCCGCGGCGATCTTCGGGCCGCTGGCCGACGCCAATATCAATGTCGACATGATCATCCAGGTCGTCTCGGACGACCAGGCGACCACCGACATCACCTTCACCGTGCCGACGGCCGACTACGAGCGCTCCAAGGGCCTGCTCGAATCGATGCATGACAGCATCGCCTACCAGGACATCCAGGGCGCAACCGACGTGGTGAAGATCTCGGCGATCGGCGTCGGCATGCGCAGCCACGCCGGCGTCGCGGCACGCGCCTTCCGGGCGCTGGCCGAGAAGGGCATCAACATCCGCGCCATCACCACCTCCGAGATCAAGTTCTCGGTGCTGATCGACGCCGCCTATACCGAGCTCGCGGTCCGCACCCTGCACTCGCTCTACGGGCTCGACGCCGCCTGAGATCAGGGCGAAGTCTCGGCGGCGCTGCCCCGTCAGCGCCGCTGTATGACCACGAAATGACCTGATCGCTTCCAGCCTCTGATCCCATTGCTGATTTCTAATCGTCCTTTCCGCAACCGATGGAAGGACACGCCATGCGTATGATCACGATCGCCGTTGCCAGCGCCGCCACGATCCTGGCCGGCGCCGCCTATGCCCAGGCACCGTCGACGGAACGCCCGACGAGCAAGCCGCCTGCCTCGTCGCCGGAAGCTCCGGCGAACGCGCCGACCATCACATCGGTGAAGGTGGTCGAGATCGACGAACTGCCCGAGGCGACCAAGGCGCAGGTGAACCAGCTGGTGGCGACACGCACCGCCGACGAACTCGAAAAGCTGCGCCAGGCGATCGAAAAGGCGCCGGCGGTAAAGTCCGCCGTCGAGGCGAAGGGCTTCTCGCCGCGCGACGTCGTGCTCGCCCAGGTCAACAATGACGGCGAGCTGACGATCGTGACGAGGAAGGCCAGCTGACGAAAGGCGGCCGGCGCATCAGCCGGAAGCCTACGCCCAGAAGGGCGTGGCAGCCTCGAATTTGCGCCAGCGCCGCTTGAGTTTGCGACCCGCCTCGATGGTCTGGCGGGATTGCCAGCCATGCACGGCGCCGGCGGCGAAATGCAGCTCCGGCCCCCCCTTGCCGCCGCGCAGGTCGGCGATGAGGTGCCGCGTCGTCGCAGCGTCATTGGCGAGGCCGAGCGCCTCCTGCAATCGCGACAGCCGCCCGAGATATCTGCGCGCTGCCGCGCCGTCATGCAGCGGCAGGAAGAACTCGGCAGTATAGCGCAGCTTCTTCAGCGCGAGCCGCAACTGATGGCGCGCCTCCGGAGCAAGGCTGCCGAAATGGCGGCCGCGCTTCAGCGCCTTGCGATGAGTGCGCGCCAGGATGCGGCCGGCGAAATCGTCGGCCGGCTCTGCGAGCACCGCCATCGTCTCGCTTGCCACGCCATTGCGCCAGCCTCGACGCTCGATCAGCGCGCCGAACGACAAAAGGAAGCGGCTGGTCTGCGGATCGGCCAGACGCTCCTGCACGGCGGCATAGCTGCTCTCCCGGTGCGGCTCGGCTGCCTTGCGCAGCACTTTCAATCCGGCATCCTCCAGCCCCTCGTCCTCGATATCCGGCACCGTCTGCGTGATGAAGACATCCCAATTGCGGGCTGGGCCCAGGGCATGGCCGAGACGCTTCGCCTCCTGCCCGATCGGCACGAGCGCCGGTGACGCAATCTCGCTCTTGAGCACCGTCAGCGCCGAGCGCAGGCGGCGCAGCGATACCCGCATCTGATGGACCGCTTCCGGCCCCGAGCGCGTGGCGACAGGAGCGAGATTGCCGAGGAGCTGCTTGTAGGTATTGCCGAGGATCGCGGCGATCGCCGCATCGGCATTGTCATCCGCGCCGATCTCGACCGGCTTTGCCTTCACCGCCCGTGGCAGCCGCGAAAAGGCGAGACCGTAGCCGCGCGCCGATTTGCTCTGTGTCGCGACCTGCAGCGGGGCCACATCCAGCATGGCCAGCCCGAACTCGTAGAGCGCCGCAGCCTCGCCTTCCTTGAGCTCGAGCTCGACCTCGCTGACCGGCAGGCTCTTTTCGCCGGCCTCGATCGTGCCGTCGTCGAAGGCGATCTCGATCAGTGCGCCGGCGTAGTCGAGCCGGCGCAGGCGCCGCCTGATGCGCGTGGCGAAGGCCGGCGCGAGCTGCCCGGCCGACAGGCTGGCGAGCGGTTCGCCGATCTCGGCCAGAGGCAGCAAGGCGAGGTCGAGCGTGCCATCCGGCAGCGCCGCCTCCCATTCATCACGCACCAGCGGATCGCCCGAATCGGAACGCTTCAGCGTCTGGACATGGCGCTTGCCACTGCGGCGCACGCGCAGCGACAGGCCGTTGCGGTCGAGCAGGCGGTCGGGCGTGTCGTAATAGACCGCGTCGAGCCGGCGGGTGACGCCCTGGTTGCGGGCATGGCGCGCGATCAAGTCCGCGCTGCGCAGCGTCTCCAGTGCCTCGGGCGAGGCGGCCAGTTTCAGTTCGATCTCGCGCGGCGGCGGATTCTTCGGCGCGGGAGGTGCAGCGTCGTCGGGCTGGGCGACATCAGGACTCGGCACAACGTCCAAGGCTTCTCTCCACTGGGCGGTGCATGAACCGCGACAGTAGCGTTCCCGGCAGCGGCTTGTCACCACTTCGCCCGGGGCCAAGGCCCGGGCGAAGTGGCGCAGGCTCAGAGAGCCTGCCGGATCGCGGCCTCAACGGGCGAGCATGTCCCGTCCGGCCGGTCGAGGCTCAACGGCTCGCGCGGCAGTAGCGGAGGCTGCGCCATGAAGCGCGGCGTCTTGCCGCGATGCGGTTGCGCCGAATGCACCAGGAAGGGATGGCAAAGATAGACCGTCCCTGCCTGCCCCGTCGCCAGCACCTCCTTGCGCCCGGTGCTGCCAGCGAAGCCATCGGCAGCCAGCTCACGCAGCGACAACCCGGCCTCGCCTGCCGGCGCGAGTTGGCGGGCGATGTCCTGGTGCGAGCCAACCCTGATACGGGTCGGCGCGTCGCCCTCGCCGATATCCGAGAACAGGAAGAGCATCAGAAGCGCCCTGCCCTTCGAGGCGAGATTGACGCGCCAGTTCATGAAGTCGGGATCGTCGAAGCCAAAGCTGACATCGACATGCCAGCCGGTATCGCCCGGATCCTCCGGCGACGGAAAGCGCACCGGGAAGGTGCCCATGGCGCGGCAAGGCAGCCAACGCCCGACACCGACGAGCCGGTCGAAGGCACCGCGCAGCCGCGGCGTGTTCGCCGCAGCGACGAACGGCGCGTCTGTGTACATGCCGAGCCGGATCACCGGCTTGGTCCAGCTCGCCGGATCATCGGGATCGCAGCCGAGATCGCGCCAGAGGATGGCGCGGGCCTGCTCCGCCAGCACCGGAGGAAACGCACCGTCGAGCCGAACGAAGCCGCGCTCGACGAAATGGGCGATCTGCGCGTCGTCGAGGACGCGCGCACCGAGTTCAGGGTGAGTCATTGATGGTGTGTCTTTCGCTATCGGCCAGCCGAGACGCCCGCCACGCGGGCAGGCTGGCAAGGGACCTTCGGATGCGGGGCACCCGTTGCCGGGCCGGAGCGCAAAGCGCAGCCGGGACCGCAGGAAGGTCAGGCGAGGAAGACGGCGAACATCATCATGGTTCGGGCACTATCGCAGCCGAGCCGAGCACGATCAACCCACGAGCAACCGCCTGAGCCGAAAGGCGCGCTGGCCAAGCTGGCTTCGGCACTGCCACGATGCGGGCTTCCCCGGATTCGGGCCCGGACATTGAATGCGGATCGCCATCCTCTCCGACATCCATGCCAACCGCGAGGCATTCGAGGCGGTGCTGGGTGCCGTGCGCCGGCTGGCGCCGGACCGGCTGGTGCTGCTTGGCGATATCGTCGGCTACGGCCCCGAACCCGGCTTCTGCGTCGATGTGGCGCGCGAGCTCGTCGCGGCGGGTGCCATCTGCATCCGCGGCAATCATGACGACGCCGCCGTGCACGGCCCCGCCGGCATGACGCCGAATGCGCATGAGGCGGCGCTGTGGACCAGGGCCCAGCTCAGCGCCGAGCAGAGCGCGTTCCTGGGTGCCCTGCCGCTGACGGCCGAGCTCGACGGCGTGTTCTTCGTCCACGCCAGCGCCCACGATCCCGCCGCCTGGCCCTATGTCCGCGACCTGCGCGGGGCCGAGGCCTGCCTCGCCGCGACCGACGCGAGCATCGTCGTCTGCGGCCATACCCATCTGCCAACGATCTTCTACGCCAGGGCCGGGCGCGAGCCGGTGGCGTTCATTCCGCTACGCAATGTGCCGGCACCGCTCTCGGCCGTGCACCGCCACGTGGTCGTGGTCGGCGCCGTCGGCCAGCCGCGCGACGGCGATCCGGCCGCCTGTTTCGCGCTGCTGGATACGCGGGGGCGCGAGGTCACGATGATGCGCGTGCCCTATGACAGCCAGGACACCGCGCGGAAGATCAAAGCGTCCGGCCTGCCGGACTGGCTCGGCCTGCGCTTGCAGATCGGCAGATAGGAGTTCGGATGGAACGGCCCGGGACCGGCTCGGTCATCGATGGCTTCACGCTCGGCGAGCGCTTGAAGGCCGGCGGCATGGCAACGCTCTGGCACGCCACCCACCCGGCTCATCCTGGCCCGCTCGTGGTGAAGATCCCTGTGCTCGACCCCGGCGCCGACGTCTCGGCCATCGTCGGTTACGAGACCGAGGTGCTGATCCACAAGCGCCTGTCGGGACCGCATGTGCCGCACTTCGTCGCCTCTGGCGACCTCGCCCATATCCCCTTCATCGCCATGGGCTTCGTCGCCGGGACAAGCCTGGCCGAGCGGATCAAGCAGGCGCCCCTGCCCTTCGCCGAAGTGCAGCGCATCGGTCTCGCGATCGCGACGGCGCTGGCCGATCTGCACCGGCAGAACGTCGTCCATCTCGACCTCAAGCCGGAGAACGTGATCCTGACCGACAAGGGCGCGGTGCTGCTCGATTTCGGCCTCGCCCGCCATGCCGAACTGCCGGATCTGCTTGGTGAGGAAAGTTCCGAGCCGATGGGGACATCGGCCTATATCGCGCCCGAGCAAGTCCTGGGCGAGCGTTCCGACCCGGCGAGCGACCTCTTCGCGCTCGGCTGCCTGCTCTACCAGATGGCTGCGGGCGAGGAGCCGTTCGGGTGGCCCAAGACCGTGCCCGGCATGAAGCGACGGCTCTATCACGCGCCGAAACCCCTGCGTGCCCTCAATCCGCAGGCTCCGGCCTGGCTCGAGGAAATCGTCGCGCGCTGCCTGGAGGTCGATCGCGGCCGGCGTTATGCCGATGCCGGCAAGCTCGCCTTCGATCTGCGCCATCCCGAGCAGGTCACCATCTCGCGCAAGCGCCGCACAACAGAAGAACGTAGCTTCGGCAAGCGACTGGTCGACCTGTTCCAGAAGCGTGACGAGGCTGATGTCACCGGCGCGCCTACGGTGGCGCGGCGCAAGGCCGGGCCTTCGATCGTGCTGACGGCGGTCGATCTCGCCGAGGGTCTGGATGCGCTCGCGGCAGCGATCCTGGCCGAAACCAGCCGGTTGCTGGCGGCCCGGCCGGATTCATCGCTCGCCTGCCTGACGGTGCTGAAAACCGAGATCATCGGCGAGACCAAGACCGTCGATGCCGAGGGTCGCTCGCTCTATATCGGCCGGTTGGTGGCGCTGAAAGACTGGGCACGGCCGCTGCATCTGCCGGAGGATCGGGTCAGCTACCATGTCATCGAGGCGGTCAGCGCCGCCGACGCGATCCTGCGCTATGCCGAGCACAACGACATCGACCATATCGTGCTCGGCGCCCGCACTTCCTCGGCGGTGCGCCGCCATCTCGGCAGCGTTTCAACCAAGGTCGTGGCGGAAGCGCTGTGCTCGGTTTCAGTGGTCCGGGTGAAGACTGGAGCAGGCGAGAAGGATCGCGAGCAGGATTAAATCGTGCTAAGAGCGAAACCAATCGGAGGTCTTCATGCGCACGACCCAATCTCTCAGCATCACGCTGCCGCATGAGATGGCGCAGATGGTGAAGTCCAAAGTCGCCTCGGGCGAGTACGCCAGCGAAAGCGAGGTCATCCGCGACGGTTTGCGCGTGCTCGCCGCCCGCGATCAGGCCGTCGACAATTGGCTGCGCGAGGAGGTCCTGCCGGTCTACGATGAGATTTCCGCCGATCCGAGCAAGACCGTGCCAGCGGACGAGGCCTGGGCCCAAATCGAAGCGCATATCGGCCGCAAGACCGGTGGCGCATGAGCATTCGGGTTGGCTTCTCCCAGCGGGCGATCGCCAACCTTCAGGGCATCTACGACTACATCGCGCCGCGAGGTGGCGAGCGGAACGCACGCGACTATGTCGCCCGCCTCCACACCTGCTGCCTCGACTTCCGGACCTTTCCCGAACGAGGCGTCCGCCGCGACGATCTGCGTCCGGGTTTGAGGCTGATCGGCTACCGCAGACAAGCAACCATTGCCTTCGCCGTGCTCGGCAATGACCTGACGATCCTTCGGGTCTTTCAGCGCGGGCGCGACATCGAGGTGCTGCTTAAGGACGACGCCCCGATTTGAGCGCATCCGCCATGTGCTAGCCGCGTTGACCTCCCCGCCTCTCCTTCCGAATATGCCGGACATGCCGGCTGCCTCCTCCGCCCCGCCCGAATTCGATCCTGCCCGGCTGGGCGCCTTCCTGCGCTCTGCACTGCCCGGCCGCACTGCCGGAGGCATGACGATCGAGCGGATCAGCGGCGGCCAGTCGAATCCGACCTTCTTCGTCTCCTATCCCGACGCCGGCACAGGGCTCGTCCTGCGCAAGAAGCCGCCGGGACCGCTGCTGCCCTCGGCCCATGCGGTCGAGCGCGAATATCGCATCCTGAAGGCGCTCGCTGGCTCGGCCGTGCCGGTGCCGCCCGTCTTGCTGCTGCATGAGGCCGACGATGTCGTCGGTACACCCTTCTACCTGATGGAACGGCTGGAGGGCCGCGTCTTCCACGACACCGCTTTGCCTGGCGTCGCCCCCGACGAGCGGCGCGCCATGTATTTCGCCATGGCCGAGGCGCTGGCGGCGCTGCACGGCTTCGACTGGCAGGGCGCCGGCCTCGGCAATTTCGGCAAACCCGGCAATTACTACGCCCGCCAGTTGGCGCGCTGGGGCCGGCAATGGCGCGAGACCCGAACGCGCGAGATTCCGGCGATCGACCGAGTGATCGACTGGCTCGGCAGCCAGCTCGACGAGACACCGGACACCACCATCGTCCATGGCGATTTCCGGCTCGGCAACCTGATGTTCGCGCCATCGGAGCCGAGGGTCGTCGCGGTGCTCGACTGGGAGCTCTCGACGCTCGGACACCCGCTCTCCGACGTCGCCTTCTCGTGTCTGCCCTGGCATTCGACACCGGACATGTATGCCGGCATCGTCGGGCTCGACCGCGAGGCGCTGGGGATACCGACGCAGGACGAGTACATCGCCCGCTATTGTGCCGCCGCCGGGCGGGCGCAGGGGCCGGGTCGCTTCCACCTCGCCTTCTCGCTGTTCCGCTTCGCCGTCATCCTCGACGGCATTGCGGCGCGAGCGAAGACCGGGAACGCCGCCGCCGAGAATGCGGTGGCGGTCGGCGCGATGGCAGAGAGCTTTGCGCAGCGCGCGGAAGCGCTGATCGACCAGACGAACTGACGAGGGACGCCATGGATTTCGCCTATTCGGCCAGGGTCGAGGAGCTGCGCGCGAAGCTGCAGGCCTTCATGGATGCCCATATCCAGTCGGCCGACGCCGCCTGGAAGCACGAGGTCGAGGCGGGCCGCTACCCCACCGCGCTGATCGACAGCCTCAAGGCTAAGGCGAAGGCGGAAGGGCTCTGGAACCTCTTCCTGCCGGCGCTCAAGGCCGACGAGCCCGGCACGCGGCTGACCAATCTCGAATACGCCCCGCTCGCCGAGATCATGGGCCGGTTCTACTGGTCCTCGGAGGTGTTCAACTGCAACGCCCCCGACACCGGCAACATGGAAATCCTGCACATGTTCGCGACGCCTGAGCAGCGCGAACGCTGGCTGAACCCGCTGCTCGCCGGCAAGATCCGCTCCTGCGTCGGCATCACCGAGCCGGGCGTCGCCTCCTCCGACCCGACCAACCTGCAGACCACCATCATCCGCGACGGCGACCATTACGTCGTCAACGGCCGCAAATGGTGGACGACCGGGGCGCTGCACCCCAACGTCAAGTTCTGCATCGTCATGGGCCTGTCCGATCCGCGGCCCGAGGCCGATCCGCACAAGCGCCACAGCATGATCATCGTGCCGATGGATTCGCCCGGCCTATCGGTGATGCGCAATTTGCCGCTGCTGAACCATTACTCGATCGAGGGCCATACCGAGACCGACTTCACCAATGTGCGCGTGCCGGCGGCGAACCTGCTCGGCGAGGAAGGCGCAGGGTTCGCCCTGGCGCAGGCGCGGCTCGGGCCGGGGCGCATCCACCATTGCATGCGCACGATCGGCCAATGCGAGGTCGCGCTCGAACTGATGGTCGAGCGGGCGCTGGAGCGAAAGGCCTTCGGCCGCAACCTTGCCGACTACGCCAATGTCCAGGACTGGATCGCCGAAGGGCGCATGGAAATCGACCAGGCCCGCCTGCTCTGCCTGCGCGCCGCCTGGATGATGGACAAGCACGGCAACAAGGCCGCCCGCACCGAGGTCTCCGCGATCAAGGTCGCGGCGACGCGCCTGCAGACGAAGATCGCCGACCGGGCGATGCAGGTGTTTGGCGCCGGCGGGCTCTCCAACGATACCCCCCTCGCCTTCATCTACTCCTGGGGCCGGGCCCTGCGCTTCATCGACGGGCCGGACGAGGTCCATCTCCGCACCATCGCCCGCGCCGAGATCAGGAAGCGCAAGGAGAGCAACCGCAGCACCTTCGCGGAACAGGGTGTGGTGCGGCCATGGGTGAAGGGAGCGAGCTAGCTCTCAATCGGCCGCGACAGGCGGTCCGGCGAGCTGGACCGCGACGGTGCCGAACCAGCGCGTCTCGACCTCGAAGCGCAGGGGCACGGGAAACTCGCCGCCCTCGCGCAGCGCGATCAGGACCGAGCCCTTCAGGGGCCGCATCGCCGCCTCGCGATCATCGTCATGCCGGAAGCCGGCGATGGTCCGGACGGTGAAGCCGCAGGTCAGCCCGCGGCCGTTCAACGGGCCCTGGTCGCTGACCTGCACCTTGGCCGAGGAGGTCATGACCGCGACCGAGCGGCGGCGGCCGTCATAGATCGCCGTCGAGCCGTCGCAGCTTTCCGTCTCCGCTACCTTCCGAAGCATCCCGGCGACGCCCGAGAGCGAGTCGACGGTGCCGCGGATCAGTTCGGGCGGGACGGCCTCGCGATCCTCGTTCGACGGTTCCTGCCGCCGGATCGTCGGCACGCCGCGCGGATAGTGCATCTCGCTGACATAGGTGCGGCCACGCCATGAGCCGTTCGCCTGGTAGAGCCGCGGCTCGGGACCGCCGCGGCCCCAGCGGCCTTCGACCTTGCCGGATTGCTCGGCCGCCCCGACGAGCTGGGCCGCCCGGTAGGGGCGCGTGCGGATCTCAATGCGATAGCCGGCGCGATCCAGCAGCGAGGTCACCTCGATCTCGCCGAGCGTGACCCCGCCCAGCACCGTGACATCGTAGCGAAGGCGCAGCTCGCGCGCCGAGGCGGCCGAGGGCGCGGCGCAGGCGAGCGCCCCGACGATCAGGGCGCCTGCCGCGATGGCCCTGGCCTGTCTCGATGCGATGCCGGTCAAGGAACTCTCCTCCCGTCGCGCTCGGGCGATGTCCTGTTTTAGCGTGAACGACGAGAGCCCCGCCATGCACGAAGGCGCGACGGGGTGCGGGCGCGAGGCGCGGCGGTGCAAGGCTGCAGTGCGGGCGGGCTATCCAACGACACGCCGCTGGGCTTCATCGACTCCTCAGGCCGGGTCCTGCGCACCATCGCGCGGGCGGAGATCAAGAGGCGCAAGGAGAGCAACCGCAGCGCGTTGCTGAGCAGGGGATTGTGTGGCCTTGAATGAAGGTGGTGGGGTAGCATCGTCCTTCGTAACGTCGTGTAAGCTCCTGGAAACGGATCGCGAATCGAGGATTGGAAAGATGCAAGAGAGCCCGGACGACGAGGAATTAAACTTCTTGGATCCACGCTCCGATTCGGGTTCCTCAAAAAAAGAACCGGAAATAGCAGCAGCGGAAGCGCAAATTATCCAAAATATAAAGGACGTCAGGTATATCGTCAGAGAATATCCCATCTCCGTCGTTGTATCTATGTTTCTGAATGGCTTAGAAGACGACAAGAATGAGATATTTATTCCTGACTATCAACGCGATCTGATCTGGCCAGATAAGAACCAATCTCGATTTGTTGAATCCTTGCTCATAGGACTTCCTGTACCTTTCATCTTCGTGGCGGATGCCAACGCTATCGATGAACCCGACAAGGCCGGACGCTTAGAGATCGTCGATGGTGTGCAGCGCATTCGGACACTCGTCCGTTTTCTCACGGGTGATCTCGTACTATCGGACTTGGAAAAGCTCCCGCTTCTGAATGACTTTACTTTCCACGACCTCCCTCCCTCTCGACAGAGACGATTCAAGAGGGTGACGCTGAGGTTGATTGAGCTTACCGAGACAGTCGGAGAGGACGTGCGGAGGGACATGTTCGACCGCATCAACACCGGCTCCGTCGGTCTTGAGGCCGTCGAGGTCAGAAGGGGTATGCGTCCTGGGCCGTTTCTCGACTTGGTCAGTGTATTGGCCAAGGACCCGGCCCTCCATAGCCTTGCGCCGGTGTCGACAGCCTTACAAAAGCGGTTCGAGTACGAGGAACTCGTCACAAGGTTTTTTGCTTTCCTCGACCGGTACGAAAACTATGGTCGAGGGCCGGAAGGGAAGGTCGTCAAAGACTTCCTGATGTCCTACGTCTTGGATACCAACGCCGAACTTGCTTCCGACGGCGGCACCGCCAAGCGGGAGGTGATGGAAGCAGAATGGCATCGCATGCTGGCGTTCATCGGCAAGAATTTTCCCGGCGGCTTTAAAAAGGCGGGGCCCGGACGGAAGGTGCCGCGCGTCCGGTTTGAGGCCCTAGCGGTCGGCGTGGCGCTGGCGCTTCGCGAAGATCCGAATCTCGTGCCTAGCGACGTTTCCTGGCTCAATGGCGAAGAGTTTAAGAAGAGGACGACCACCGACGCTTCGAACAACCGCTCCAATCTGGTCGGAAGGTTGGAGTTCGTGCGCGACCGGTTGCTGGGACGATGAGCAACGGCCTTCAGTCCGATTTCCAAACCCGCACGCGGCAGGTTCGGCATTATCTTTCCATCCTCGTCGCCATCGAGCGGATTACGCCGCTGGGAAGAGCGACAAGGACTCAGGAAGGGAGATTGCTGACAGCCAGAGCCGGTGTCTTTCTCGTTCTCTATAATCTAGTTGAGGCTACGACCCGCAACACGATCGAGGCGATCCACGACCGTATTGCGACAGAGACCGTGCCGTTTGAGGAACTATCGGCGTCTTTGCGACGGGAGGCGATGAAGCGTTTTCGGACACGCCTGGACCCAGAGGCTCATTACGGAGCGACAGACCTCGCACGTGCGTTCGTCGGAATCGCCTTGGAAGGTGGAATCAGCCTCTCGGGCAACGTAGACGCCCGCCACATCCGCGAGCTTGCCGAAGTCTACGGATTTTCGCATTCGGCACCGAGTCACACATGGGGTGGCTCCGATCTCGTGACCGTTAAAAACAATCGGAATAATTTGGCGCATGGGCGAGTCACATTCGAGGACGTCGGCCGCGATTACGGAATTGAGCAAATCCGTGGCCTGAGCCTGCGTACGCTCGGCTACATGCGCGCCATCTTGGGCAACGTTACGCAGTTTTTGGACGAGCGCCGATATCTGCACACCGAACCGCGACCTGCCTCACAAGGCCCCGCGCGTCTCCTCGACGTGTGAGAGGATGGCTTGGCCGATGGCTTGGGCTAGTGCTGGAGGAACCGCGTTACCGATCAGACGTCCTATCTCGCGGAAGTTGAGCTTGCGATTCTGAGGAGCGAACTCAAAACCTTCTGGGAAAGATTGCAAGATCGCCCCCTCTCGCAGAGTGATGGCGCGATCCTGCTCGGGATGGCCGAAGCGCCCGTTTCCGAAGCCGTAGAATTGCGTAGTGATCGTTGGAGACGGCTTTTCCCAAGCCATTCTGCCATAGACCGAGGGGTAGGTCCTGCCACGCGAAGTCGTGTGGCACTTCACGCGCATCTCATCAGGCCAATCGCGCCAGGTGCCGGACGGTTTGGACGCTCTGATGCGGGCGAGATTAGCAGGGGTCAGCGCACGCGACGAATGAAGTGGGTCGCGCTCGTGAGACGCCCCAGCATCAACATCTGGGAGCTTCCCGATAGCCTCGCGTACATTAATCGTGCGCTCCAAGGGCTTTGGTAGAGCGATCTCGCCGAGGCGCGACCCCAGTAATACGAGTCGCCGCCGCGCCTGCGGGACGCCGTAACGCGACGCGTCCAGCACATCCCAGCTGACGCTATACCCCAGGTTGCGCAGGCGTCCCACAAAGTCATGCCATAGCGGCAATTGTGCTAGTCGAGGGACGTTTTCCAGAGTTACCAGCTCAGGACGTGACTCTTCAACGAGGCGTGCGAACTCAAGTAGAAGCTGCCAACGCCCATCTATGTCTCTACGCTTGGTCGTATAGCCCGAAAAGGGCTGGCATGGCGCGCAACCAGCTAAAAGGCGCACCGAGCCGTCGCCGAACATCGATGCAATTTTCTCTCCGTCAAGGTCGGCAACGTCTTCCTCAAAGAAGCGCGCACCAATGTTCGTTTCGAAGGGAAAGCGGCATGCGGGATCGACATCGACACCAGCTACAATCTCGATGCCGCTACGCTGAAGTCCCAGCGACAGTCCCGCGGCCCCGCAGAACAGGTCAATTGCCCTCACCGCGGGGCGTGAACAAGAAAACGAATCCATCTGAGA
Organism: Allobosea sp. NPDC003192; assembly: GCF_050275675.1. NCBI lineage: Bacteria > Pseudomonadati > Pseudomonadota > Alphaproteobacteria > Hyphomicrobiales > Alloboseaceae > Allobosea > Allobosea sp. NPDC003192. The sequence goes on along the minus strand of NZ_JBNNPK010000006.1, from coordinate 112,052 downwards.
CACTCCGCCATGATCTTAGCGCGAGCGCACGCAAAAATCGATCGCGGTTCACCACGAGATTCACACTGCTCAAATGCTGAGCGGCAGTTTGCTCCGAAGCCACCCGACGGATGCCCGAAAAGTCCCGCCATGCACTCGGCATGACGGGGCCTTAGAAAAAAGGCCGGCAGGGTAGCGACCACCCCGCCGGCTACCCACTACGCCGCCTCAGCCATCTCCCCCTTCCCCTCTACCCCATGCTGGCGCAGGGGCTTATTCCCCGACAGCTTCCGCATCAGCACGTAGAAGACCGGGGTCAGGAAGATGCCGAAGGCGGTGACGCCGATCATGCCGGCGAAGACCGCGATGCCCATGGCCTGGCGCATCTCGGCGCCCGCCCCGGTCGAGAGCACCAGCGGCACCACGCCCATGACGAAGGCCAGCGAGGTCATCAGGATCGGCCGCAGGCGCAGGCGGCTGGCCTCGATCGCGGCCTCGACCGGCGTGCGGCCCTCGAATTCGAGCTCGCGCGCGAATTCGACGATCAGGATGGCGTTCTTGGCCGATAGTCCGACCAGGACGACGAGGCCGATCTGGGTGAAGACGTTGTTGTCGCCGCCGCTCCACCAGACGCCGGCCATCGCCGCGAGCAGGCCCATCGGGATGATCAAGAGGATCGCGACCGGCAGGGTCAGGCTCTCATACTGCGCCGCCAGCACCAGGAAGACGAGCAGGATCGCGACCGGGAAGACCAGGATGGCGGAATTGCCGGCCAGGATCTCCTGATAGGTCAGCTCGGTCCATTCGAAGGCGAAGCCCTTGGGCAGGGTCTCGTTGGCGATGCGGGTGACGGCGTCCTGCGCCTGGCCCGAGGAGAAGCCCGGGGCCGGGCCGGCATTGATGTCGGCGCTGAGGAAGCCGTTATAGCGCATGGCCCGTTCGGGGCCGGCATCGGTGCGCACGTTGAGCACGGCCGAGAGCGGCACCATCTCGCCCGAATTCGAGCGGACCTTGAGCTTGCCGATGTCCTCCTGATAGGCGCGGTAGGGCGCATCGGCCTGGACGCGCACCGTGTAGGTGCGGCCGAACTTGTTGAAGTCGTTCACATAGGACGATCCCAGATAGATCTGCAGCGTCTCGAAGACATCGGTGACGGGAACGCCGAGCTGGCGCGCCTTGGTGCGGTCGATGTCGGCATAGAGCTGCGGCACGTTGACCTGGAAGCTCGAGAACATGCCGGCAAGCTCGGGCGCCGTCGCGGCCTTGGCCATGAAGGCCTTGGTCGCCTCGTCGAGCGCCTTGTAGCCGAGGCCGGCGCGATCCTCGATCTGCAGCTTGAAGCCGCCGATGGTGCCGAGACCCTGCACGGGCGGCGGCGGGAACATCGCGATGAACGCCTCCTTGATGCCGGCGAACTCCTTGTTGAGCTGCATGGCGATGGCGTTGCCGGAGAGCGAGGGGTCCTTGCGCTGGTCGAAGGGCTTCAGGCCGACGAAGACGATGCCGGCATTGGACGAGTTGGTGAAGCCGTTGATCGACAGGCCCGGGAAGGAGATCGCGTTCTCGACGCCGGGGTGCTTCAGGGCGATCGCGTCCATCTTGCGGATGACGTCCTCGGTGCGGTCGAGCGTCGCCGCGTCGGGCAGCTGGGCGAAGCCGACGAGGTACTGCTTGTCCTGGCCCGGCACGAAGCCTGACGGCACCTTCTGGAAGAGCAGGACGGTCAGGCCGACGAGGCCGGCATAGACCACGAGCATCACGGTCTTGCGGCCGAGGATGCGGGTGACGCCGCCGCCATAGGCCTCCGACGACCGGTTGAAGAAGCGGTTGAAGCCGCGGAAGAACCAACCGAACAGCTTGTCCATGACGCGGGTCAGCGCATCCTTGGGCGCGTCATGGCCGCGCAGCAGCAGGGCGGCGAGCGCCGGCGACAGCGTCAGCGAGTTGATCGCCGAGATCACCGTCGAGATCGCGATGGTGAGCGCGAACTGGCGGTAGAACTGGCCGGTCAGGCCGGAGATGAAGGCGAGCGGCACGAAGACCGCGACGAGGACGAGCGCGATCGCGATGATCGGGCCGGAGACCTCGCGCATCGCCTTGTAGGTCGCTTCGCGCGGCGAGAGGCCGTTCTCGATGTTGCGCTCGACATTCTCGACCACGACGATCGCGTCGTCGACGACGATGCCGATCGCCAGCACCAGGCCGAACAGGGAGAGCGCGTTGATCGAGAAGCCGAAGAGGTACATCACCGCGAAGGTGCCGACGACCGAGATCGGCACGGCAACGAGCGGGATGATCGAGGCGCGCCAGGTCTGCAGGAAGACGATGACGACGAGCACGACCAGCGCGATCGCCTCGAGCAGCGTCGAGATCACCGCCTTGATCGAGGCGCGCACGAACTGGGTGGTGTCGTAGACGATCGAGTAGTCGACGCCCTCGGGCATGTTCTGCTTGATCTCGCGCATCGTCTCCTGGACGCGGTCGGCGATGGCGATGGCGTTCGAGTTCGGCGCCTGGAAGACCGGCACGGCCACGGCCGACTTGCCGTTGAGCAGCGAGCGCAGCGCGTATTCGGCGGCGCCGAGCTCGATGCGGGAGACGTCCTTCAGGCGCACGACCGCACCGCTCGGAGCGGTCTTGACGATGATCTCGCCGAACTCCTCCTCGCTGGCGAGGCGACCCTGGGCGTTGACCGAGAGCTGCAGGTCGAGCCCCGGCCCGCTCGGCGAGGCGCCGATGACGCCGGCCGCGGCCTGGACGTTCTGGGCCCGGATCTCGCGGACGATGTCGGAAGGCGAGAGGCCGTGCTCGGCGACCTTCTGCGGGTCGAGCCAGACGCGCATCGAATAGTCGCCCGAGCCGAAAAGCTGTACCTGGCCGACGCCGTCGATGCGCGCCAGCCGGTCCTTGACGTTGAGGACGGCGTAGTTGCGCAGATAGGTCATGTCGTAGCGGCCGTTCGGCGAGGTGATGTGCACCACCATCGTCAGGTCCGGCGAGCTCTTGATCGTGGTGACGCCGAGGCGGCGCACCTCTTCCGGCAGGCGCGGCTCCGCCTGGGAGACCCGGTTCTGGACCAGCTGCTGAGCCTTGTCCGGGTCGGTGCCGAGCTTGAAGGTGACGTTCAGCGTCATCACGCCGTCGGTGGTCGCCTGGCTCGACATGTAGAGCATGCCCTCGACGCCGTTGATCTGCTCCTCGATCGGCGTCGCCACGGTCTCGGCGATGACGCGGGGATTGGCGCCGGGATATTGCGCGCGCACCACCACGGTCGGCGGCACGACCTCGGGATATTCCGAGATCGGCAGCGCCCGCAGCGCCAGCAGGCCGGCGAGGAAGATCAGGACGGAGAGGACGCCGGCGAAGATCGGCCGGTCGATGAAGAACTTCGAGAGGTTCATGGGGGTGCCCCTTCAAGGCGGCGGCCTCGCCGGTCCCGAAGCGGCCGGCGGGGCGATAGAACTGGGAAGGGCTGGCGCGCTCAGCGCTGCGCGAGCTCGGTCTTGGGCTTCTTCAATTCGGAGCGCTCGGCCATCGGCACCTGCTCGGGGGCGACGGAGGCGCCCGGGCGGATGCGCTGCAGGCCGTTGACGACGATCTGCTCGCCGGCTTCGAGCCCGCTGGTGACGATGCGCAGCCCCTCGGCGGCGGTGCCGAGGGTGACCTCGCGCCACTGCGCCTTGTGGTCCTTGCCGACGACGAAGACGAACTTCTTGTTCTGGTCGGTGCCGACGGCGCGCTCGTTGATGACCAGGGCCGGCTCGCTCCTGGCCTGGCCCATGCGCAGGCGCACGAACTGGCCGGGCATCAGCGCGCCATCCTTGTTGTCGAAGATGGCGCGGACGCGGACCGTGCCGGTCGCGGCGTCGATGCCGTTGTCGACGAAGTTGAGATGGCCGGAGATCGGCGCGGCCTCGTTCGTTGCCGTGGTCATCTGCACCGGGATGCGCTTGAGATCGCGCGGCTTGCCCGCCTCAGCCGGCAGGGTGGCCAGCGCCCTGAGCAGCGAGCCCTCGTCGGCATTGAAGCCGGCATAGACCGGATCGACCGAGACCAGCGTCGTCAGCAGCGGCGCATTGGCGCCGGCGGCGACGAGGTTGCCGACGGTGACTTCCAGCCGGCCGATGCGGCCGCCGATCGGGGCGCGGATCTGGGTGTAGTCGAGGTTGAGCCTCGCCGACTGCAGGGCGGCGCGGGCGGCGCGCTCGTTCGCCTGCGCCTCGCGCAGGGCATTCAGCCTGGCGTCGAGATCACGCTGCGAGACGTTCTGCGTCGACATCAGCTTCTGGCCGCGCTCATGCTCGTTCTGGGCGAGCGCGACGCGGGCCTCGGCGGCGAGCAACTGCGCCTGGGCACGCTCGAACTCGGCCTGGTAGGGCGCCTGGTCGATGCTGACGAGCAGGTCGCCCTGCTTGACCAGCGCGCCTTGCGAGAAGTGCACCTGCTCGACCACGCCGGAGACGCGCGAGCGGATCTCGACGCGCTCGATCGCCTCGAGCCGGCCGGAGAATTCGGCCCAGCTGACCAGCTCGCGCTGCTCGACGACAGCGACAGAAACAGGAGTCGCGGCCGGCGCGGCGGGGGCGGTGTCGCCCTGCGCCTTGTCGGAACCATGGACGGCGACGGCCAGCGCCGCGAGCGAGACGCCGGCGGCGAAAGTAACGCCCAACATGGCATGACGGATCGTTCCCAGAATCATGGGTCTAGTCCTTCGTGGAGAGAGATTGAAAGAGCTGGCGGCTGGCGGTGCTAGGACGGCGCAGTCGCGGTGAAGAACTCGCTGACGTGATGACAAGCCCCGCACAGGCAGGTGCCGTCGCAGGGGCCTTCAGCGAAGGCGTCCGGCCAGCGGCTCGGGCCACCGACGACGCGGATGGTGGTGTCGACGCCGGCCGCCTTCAGCCGGTGGGCATAGTTGATGCTCTCGTCGCGCAGCAGATCGTCCTCGGCGGTGACGATCAGGGCTGGGGCGAGACCGGTCAGCCTGACGGCATTGACCGGGGCGGCATAAGGATGGGCCGCCTTTTCGGGCGAGCCGAGATAGGCATGCCAGCCATCGGCCCAGCGGCAGCCGACAGGACCGGCCTCGGCATTGCGGAAGGAATAGGTGCCGAGGCAGGAATCGAGCATCGGCGAGAACAGGATCTGGCCGGCGAGCGCCGGCCCGTGCCGGTCGCGCGCCATCATGGCGAGCGCTGCGGCGAGATTGCCGCCGGCCTCCTCGCCCGCCACATAGAGCGGCGCGGTCTTGCCGACCCAGCGCGCCTTGTCGCGGGCGATCTTCTCCAGCGCCGCATAGGAGGCTTCGAGCGCCTGCGGGAAGGGATTGGCCGGAGCGAGCGGGTAAGGCAGCGAGATCACGATCGCGCCGGCCTCGGCCAGCGTCGTCGCAACAGCTTCACCAGAGGCAAGCGAGCCGCTGTCGAATGTGCCGCCATGCAGGTGGACGACGAGACCTGCCTCGTCCGGCACGGAAGCCGGCGCATACAGCCGGCCGGCGAGCTTGTCGCGCTCGACCTGGACGCTCTGCTCGCGCCAGAAGACGGCGCGGCGATAGCGGCTTTCGGAGCTTGACGGGGCGAGCATGGCGATGACGGCCGGCGAATGTTGCGGTGCGTCACGATTTAGGTGATGCTATCTGCTTAATAAACCGCCGATCCGCTCCTACATTATTTCTGTATGGAAACAATCGCCGGATAGGCTGGAGTTCCAGATATGGATCAGCTCAACGCCATGCGCGCCTTCGTGCGCGTCGTCGAAGTCGGCACCTTTACCCGCGCGGCGGAGCTGCTCGACCTGCCCAAGCCGACCGTGACCAAGCTGATCCAGCAGCTCGAAGGGCATCTGCACGCGCAATTGCTCAACCGCACGACGCGCCGCGTCACCGTGACGATGGACGGTGCCGCTTATTACGAGCGGGCCCTGCGTGTGCTCGGCGAGATCGACGAACTCGACCAGAGCATGACCTCGTCGCAGGCCCGGCCGAGCGGTCGCCTGCGCATCGATGTCAGCGTGCCGCTCGCCACCGACATTATCCTGCCCGCCCTACCCGGCTTCCATGCACGCTATCCCGAGATCCAGATCGACATGGGCCTGTCCGATCGGCCGGCCGATTTGATCGGCGAGAATCTCGATCTCGCCGTGCGCGCCGGCGCGATCGACGACCAGAGCCTGATCGCCCGCCGCATCGGCGAGATGATGCTGATCACCTGCGCGACGCCCGGCTACCTCGCCAAGCATGGCACGCCGCAGCACCCGCGCGATCTGGAAGACGGCCATCTCGCCATCGGCTATCGCCGGGCCGGCACCAGCCGCATCCTGCCCTTCACCTTCGCCAGCGCGAAGGAGACCATCGAGATCCAGGGCGACTATGTCGTCTCGCTGAACGAGGGCACCGGCTATGTCGCCGCCGGGCTGGCGGGGCTCGGCATCATGCAGGTGCCGACCTTCATGGCGATGGCGCACATCGCCGCTGGCCGGCTGGTGCCGGTCCTCACCGACTGGTGCACCAAGCCGAAGCCGCTGCACATCATCTACCCGCCGAACCGGCACCTCTCGAACAAGGTCCGCGTCTTCGTCGACTGGCTGGCCGAATTGTTCGCGAGGAACGCGTTGCTCCAGGGCAAGCCGCTGCTGCCCTGCCCCGGCGGCGTGGCAGCGGGAGCGCTCGCTCATCAGCCGGAACAAGCCGCCTAGCCGCGCAAGGCCGGGATGACCGGCCGGCGGTTCCATCGGATCGCGAACTGGCCTAACCAGAGGCGCCGGCATCCGCCGCGCACCCTCCAGCAGCCAGGTCCGCCCGATGTCCCGCAGCGTCCGCGACAAGCTCGAAGCCACCCTCACCCGCATCGGCGACGGCGCCCCGGTCTTCACCAAGCTCCTGATCGACACCGCTCGCGCCGAGGCCGACGCCGCCGACCGCCGGCGCGAGGCCGGCCTGCAGCTGAGCGCGATCGACGGCACGATCGTCTCGGTCAAGGACCTGCTCGACGTGAAGGGCGTGACGACCTGGGCCGGCTCGAGTGCGCTGAAGGGCGCAGCTCCCGCGGCTCAGGACGCCCCATCGGTGGCGCGTCTGCGCCGGGCCGGCGCGGTGATCATCGGCAAGACCAACATGACCGAGTTCGCCTTCTCCGGCATCGGCCTCAACGCCACCTTCGGCACGCCGGGCAGTGTGCCCGACAAGACGCGCATCCCCGGCGGCTCCTCCTCGGGCGCCGCCGTCTCGGTGGCGGAGGGCTCTTCGGAGCTGACGGTCGGCACCGATACCGGCGGCTCCTGCCGCATCCCCGCCGCCTTCAACGGCATCACCGGGATGAAGCCGACGCACAAGACGGTTCCCGACGAAGGCTGCTTCCCGCTGGCGCCGAGCCTCGATTCGATCGGCCCACTGGCAAAGGATGTCGCCGGCTGCGCGCAACTGCTCTCGGTGCTCGCCGACCGGCCTTTCGATCTGGCGGACGGCCTCTCGCCTGCCCGTGTCCGGCTCGGCGTAGCCCGCGGCGGTTTTCTGGCCGAGGCCGATCCCTCCGTCGCCAAGGCCTATGAGGCGGCGATCGAGCGCGTGACGCGACTCGGCATCGCCGTCGAGCCGATCGATCTCGACGGGTTCTACAAGGAGATGCTGGCGATCGCTCCGGTGCCGCTGGTCACGGTCGAGGCAGCGGCAGTGCATCGCGATCTCCTCGCGAGCAAGGCCGATTCGTACGACCGGCGCGTTGCGGCCCGCATCGCCATCGGCGTGCCCTGCAAGGCGGCCGACTACATCATCGCGATGGAGAAGCGCCGGGCGCTGATCGCCAGGCTCAAAGCCCAGCTCGACGGGCTCGATGGCTTCCTCGCGCCGACCGTGCCGATCGAGGCGCCGACGATCGCCGCGATGGAGGCCGGTGACGAGGCTTTCTTCAACGCGAACCGGCTGATCCTGCGCAACCCGGCCTTCGGCAACCTGTTCGATTTGTGCTCGATCTCGCTGCCGATGCCGCTCGGCGGCGGTCTCTCCGGCGGGTTGATGCTGAGCGCGGTCGCGGGGCGGGACCTGCAGCTGCTCAACATTGCCAAGCTGATCGAGCCGGCTGCAGCGGGCTGAGTGGGCGGCGGCACCTGCGCGTTTTCCGCTTCCCCTTGCGGTTTCCTCTGCAAAACAAGAAAAGGCGCGGGAACCCCCTCCCCCTTGCGGGGAGGGGCAGGGGTGGGGGGCGCAAAGTCGAGGCCAATTCGTCGGGAATCGGCCGATCCGCCTCTACAATCAACCTTGCACCGAGCCACTCGCCCCCCATCCCCAACCCTTCCCCACAAAGGGGAAGGGAGGAGCCAGGGCGAGCGGCGTTTCGCAGAGGAATCCGCAAAGGGAGAAGGGAAGAAGCCTCAGCCCCTCACCTCGCCCAGCGACCAGGGCAGTTCCTCGCCGCCACGGAAGATGACGACGTCCTCCTCGCCGACTGCCACCGTCGGAGAGATGCGGCAGGGCCGCTTCTCCAGCGTGATCGTGCCCTCGTTCAGTGGCAGGCCGTAGAAGCGCGCACCGTTCTCCGCGGCGAAGGCCTCGAAATGCGGAAGCGCGCCCTCCTCGTCGAAGACCTGGACGTAGGTCTGCAGGGCGGTGGCGCCGCCGAAGACGCCGGCCGAGCAGCATTCGGCCTGCTTGGCGCTACGCAGATGCGGGGCAGTGTCGGTACCGATGAAGAAGTTGCCGTCGCCGGCGGTCACCGCCTTGCGCAAGGCGAGGCGATGGCGCTCGCGCTTGGCGACCGGCAGGCAATAGAGATGTGGGCGCAAGCCACCCTGGAAGATCGAGGTGCGGTTGATGATCAGATGGTGCGGCGTGACCGTGCCTGCCGCCCGGCCGGCATGGGCACGCACCAGATCGACCGTCTCGGCGGTGGTGACGTGCTCGACCACCACTTTCAGGCCCTGGTGCCGTTTCAGCAGCGGCAGCATCTCGGTCTCCATGAACACCGCCTCGCGGTCGAAGATATCGACAGCCGGGTCGGTCGCCTCGCCATGGACGAGGACCGGCATGCCGATCTTCTCCATCCGCTCCAGCACCGGCGCGAGCTTGGCGATATTGGTGACGCCGTGATGGGCGTTGGTGGTGGCTCCCGCGGGATAGAGCTTGGCAGCGGCCCAGACGCCCTCCTTGAAGCCGCGCTCGATCTCGTTCAGATTGGTCGAATCGGTCAGATAGCAGGTCATCAGCGGGGTGAAGTCGTTGCCATCCGGCCGTGCCGCCAAGATGCGCTCGCGATAAGCCGAGGCGGCATCCACTGATGTCACCGGCGGCACCAGGTTCGGCATGATGATGCCGCGCTTGAACTGGGCGGCGGTGAAGGGCAGCACCGCCTTCAGCATGGCGCCGTCGCGCAGGTGGACATGCCAGTCGTCCGGGCGGCGGATCGTCAGCGTCTGCGACGGGGTGGCGGCTTTGGCCTCGCTGCTGCCGAAGAGTTCCGTGACGCTCATGACCTGCCCCTGTTCTGACCTGCCCGCCAGGCGAATCCACCAAGGGGCTGGCCTTTCCATAACCGCCTTGCCCGGGCCACGCGAGCACATCCAAGCAATCATGCCGGGGACAGCACGCGGGAGGGATTGACCTTCACCGGCAACCTGTCGAGAAGGGGCCGTTTGCGAATTCGACACGAGCCGCGCCAACGCCTGCAAACGGCGAAGGATGGCGCGCGCTGGCCCTGGAGAACGAGACCATGCCCAATCTCTACATGCCGGTCGACCGGGAGACCATCGCGCTCGAGGCCGCCAAGATGCTGCTCGAGATCAAGGCGGTCCACTTCTACCAGGACAAGCCCTTCATCTTCACCTCGGGCTGGGCGAGCCCGGTCTATATCGACTGCCGCAAGATCATCTCCTTCCCGCGGCTGCGCTCCTCGCTGATCGACTTCGCGGCGACGACGATCGTGCGCGACATCGGCTATGAATCGATCGACATCGTTGCCGGCGGCGAGACGGCCGGCATTCCCTTCGCCGCCTGGATCTCCGACCGGCTGGCGCTGCCGATGCAGTATGTCCGCAAGAAGCCCAAGGGCTTCGGCCGCAACGCTCAGATCGAGGGTGAGGTGGTCGAGGGCGCGCGCACGCTGCTCGTCGAGGATCTCGCCACCGATGGCGGCAGCAAGGTGAATTTCTGCAAGGCGCTGCGCGACGCCGGCGCCAAGGTCGATCACTGCTTCGTGCTGTTCTACTACGACATCTTCCCGCAGGGGCGCGAGATGATGAAGGAGATCGGCGTCGGCCTGCACTATCTCACGACGTGGTGGGACGTGCTCAAGGTCGCCAAGGCGAGCGGCCATTTCGAGCCGAAGGTGCTGGACGAGGTCGAGAGCTTTCTGAACGAGCCGGCCAAGTGGTCGGCCGCGCATGGCGGCATCTCGGACTTCAATCAGGCCAAGACCGGCTGAGACGGAATGACCACCGGGGCGGCGGGCCGATAAGCCCGCTGTTCAGAATGTCGGCGGCCGGCGCTCGAAGAAGGCTTTGATTCCCTCGCGGAAATCCGCCGTGCCGGCATTGGCGACGAAGGCGTTTTTCTCCAGATCGAGCTGCGCGTCGAACGTGCCGTGCGTCGCGGCCTGGACCAGCGCCTTGCTCGCTCCTTGTGCGCCGACGCTGCCGCGGGCGAGCTTCTCCGCCATGGCGCGGGCCGCCTCCATCAGCTCGCCGTTCGGCACCACGCGATTGACGAGGCCGAGCTGAAGCGCGGTTTGCGCATTCATCGTCTCGTTGAGCAGCACGAATTCCAGCGCCCGGCGCGGGCCGAGCAATTGCGTCAGCGTCCAGGTCGTGCCGCCATCAGGGTTGGTGCCAAGCTTGGTATAGGCCGAAAGGAAGCTGGCATCCTGCGCGGCGACGACGAGGTCGCAGGCGAAGGCCAGGCCGACGCCGCCGCCGGCGACCGGCCCCTGCACCGCCGCGATCACCGGCTGCGGCATCGCCTTGATCAGGCGCATCAGCGTGTGGAAGCGGTCGATCAGCGTCGTCGCGGTCTGCGGCGCGCCGGGCAGATCGGCCTGGAAGCGAGCGAGATCGCCGCCTGCCATGAAGGAGCGCCCTGCCCCGGCCAGGATGACGGCGCGGATCGATGCGTCGGCGGCCAGCCCGGAGAAGGCCGCGACCAGCGCATCGGCCATCGCCTCGTCGAGGACGTTGAGCACCTTGGGGCGGTTCATGGTCACGGTCAGGATCGGTCCCTGCCGCTGCGTGATCACCACCTCGCCTGCCGCATCGCTCATCGTCTCGTCCTCATCTCGCCTGCGCCACGAGCCTCAGCCCGGCGCCCTCATATCGTCGATGACCTTGCCGTCATTGGGCAATGCTCCCGGCACCACCAATTCAACCGTGCCGCTCAGCTTGAAGACGTCGCGCACGGAAACTTTTACCGCCTCGGCCAGCCCTGCCTCAGGCGCGTTAGCCTCGGCCCTGAAGCACATCGCATCGGTCTCGCCGGCCCGCGACACCACCAGCCGACAGCGGCCGAGCTCCGGATGGCGCGCGGCGACGGCCGCGACCTGCTCAGGCCGCACGAACATGCCCTTGACCTTGGCCGACTGGTCGGCCCGCCCGAGCCAGCCGCGAATGCGCTGATTGGTGCGCCCGCAGGGCGAGCGCCCCGGCAGCACCGCAGTGAGATCGCCGACGGCAAAGCGGATCAGCGGCTTTTTGGGATCGAGGATGGTCACCGCGATCTCGCCAACCTCCCCTTCCGCCACCGGCTGGCCGGTGCCGGGGCGCAGGATCTCGACGATGATGTCCTCGTTGACGACGAGGCCTTCGCGGGCCGGCGTCTCGTAGGCGATGATGCCGCATTCGGCTGTGGCGTAGCATTGGTAAGCGTCGATGCCGCGCGCGCGGAACTCGGCCTGCAATGACGGCGGGAAGGCCGCGCCGGAGACCACTGCCCGCTTCAGCGAGGAGAGGTCGCGCCCGCGCGCCGCGCCGAGATCGAGCAGGATCTTCAGAAAATCGGGCACGCCGGCATAGAGGGTCGGCCGATAGGCCTCGATCAGGTCGAGCTGCGCATCGCTGTTGCCCGGCCCGGCCGGGATCACGGCGCAGCCGAGCACACGCGCGCCGGCATCGAAGCACCAGGCGCCAGGCGTCAGGTGATAGGAGAAGGTGTTGAGCACGATGTCGCGCCAGCCGGCGCCGGTCGCAGCCAGTGCCCGGGCGACGCGCCAGGGATCGTCGTCATGGCTCTCGGGTTCGAAGATCGGCCCCGGCGACATCATCAACCGCCGATAATCACCGGGCCTGCCTGGCAGCAATCCGCCGAAGGGCGGCTTTCCGCGCTGGGTCGCCGGCAGATCGGATTTGCGCAGCACCGGCAGGCTGGCGAGCGCCGCACGGTCGGTGATCGCCTCGGGATCGATGCCGCGCAGATGCTTCCGCCAAGCCGGCAGCTGCTGCGCCGCCGCGATCACCTGCGGCAGCCGCCGGAACAGATCGGCCTCGCGGCGCGCGGGCGCGCGGGTTTCCAGCCGGTCGTAATGCTTGGCCATGGCGTCGCCCTCAAGCCAGCCAGCGCTTGCGGCGCCGGTAATGCTTGACCGCGTGGTAATCGACCTTCTGATGGCCGCCGAGATAGGCGTCGGCAACGTCGGGATTGGCGCTCAGCACCGCCGCCTCGCCGCTCATAAGGATGCGGCCATTCTCGATCAGATAGCCGTATTGGGCGATCTCCAGTGCTGCGGTGGCGTTCTGCTCGACCAGCAGCACGGCGACGCCGTCGCGCTCGTTGACGCGCCGCACGATGTCGAAGATCTCGTCGACGAGGAAAGGCGCGAGGCCGAGGCTCGGTTCGTCGAGCATCAAGAGGCGCGGCTCGGTCATCAGGGCGCGAGCGATCGCCAGCATCTGCTGCTCGCCGCCGGAGAGATAGCCGGCCTCGGCCTTGGCGCGCTGGGCGAGGCGCGGGAAGGTCTCGAACATCCGGTCGATCAGCGCGGTGACATGGCCGCGCTCGCGATGCATCGTTGCGGCCGCGATCAGGTTCTCCTTCGGCGTCAGATGGCCGAAGACGCGCCGTCCCTCCAGCACGTGGACGATGCCGAGGCGCACGCGCTCGGGCGGATCGATCGGGAGGATCGAGCGACCCTCGAAGCTGATCTCGCCGCGGGTAACGGCGCCACGCTCGGGCTTGAGCAGGCCGGAGATCGACTTCAGCACCGTGCTCTTGCCGGCGCCATTGGCGCCGAGCACGGCGACGAGCCCCTTCTCGGGGACCTCGATCGAGACGCCGCGCACGGCGAGGAAGACCTGATCGTAAACGATCTCGATATTGTTCAGCGCCAGCAGCGTCATCGGCCCGATCCGATAATGGTGGGCGGCGCGTCAGAGACGCGCCGCCCGGACTTCGTCATTTCCCGGTCTTCTTGAACTCGTCCGAGTTCTTGCGGATCTCCTCCCAGACCACGTCCTGGTTGGCGGAGAACCAGTCGGTGATCGGCACGAACTTGGCGCCGTCCCAGCGTGCGATCCGACCCATGCCGCCGCCCTGATGGTCGTCCTTGGTGATCGTGGTCGGCGGCAGCAGGCCGTCGGCGGTGAAGTTCGTGATCGAGCGCAGACCCTCATTGAGCCAGGGGCCGGTGACCGGGCCGTTCGGCGCCTTCTCGACGGCCTTGCGCACGCCCTCGACCATCAGCGTCGCCATCTGGACACCGTAGTTGTAGTAGGCGGTGCCGACCTTGTTCTCCGGGCCGGCGCCCTTCCCCTTGCCGACGACGTCGGCGAGGATGTCCTTGATCACCTTTGGCTCGCGGCCGCCAACGCAGGGCTCGACCTTCATCACGCCCTTGGCCGCCTCGCGCCCGACCACGTCCATGTCGGATTCCGAGAGCCAGACGCTGCCGGAGACCCGGTCCATCGGCAGGCCGTTGCGGATCGCCTCGGTCAGCGCCACGGTCTGGCCGACGCCGGCGCCCCAGAAGATCACGAAATCGGGCCGTGCGCGGCGCACCTGCGGCCAGATCGCCGACTGGTCGTTGCCCGGCGGCGTATAGGGGAAGGCGGTGAGCTCATAGCCTTCCTTCTTGGCGAGCACGTTGAGAATCGGCAGCGGCTCCTTGCCGAAGGGCGTGTCGATGTGGACGAAGACGATCTTCTTGCCCTTGAGGCTGCCCTTCTCGGTCTTCTTGAACTGCTCGATGATCAGGCCGGCCTGGGTCCAGTAATTGATCGAGAGCGGCAGCACATAGGGGAAGGCGCTGCCATCGGCGGCGTCGCTGCGGCCGGAATAGGCGGTGATCATGTTGATCTTGTCCTCGAGCGCGCGCGGCACGAGCGCGCGCGCCACCGGGGTCGAGAGCGGATCGATCAGCACGGCGCCCTCGCGCTTGCCACGCTCATAGGCCTCGATGGCCCGCGGCAGGTCGTTGGCGTGGTCGGTGATGTCAGCGACGATCTTGTAGCCGCCGACGCCGCCGCGATCGTTGACCAAGGTGAAGTAGTCGCGCTGGCCCTGGTTATATTCCGAAGTGACGAAGGTGTAGATGCGGGTGAAGTCCTGCGGCAGCGAGAAGCGGACGATCTTCTCCTGGGCGAAGACCTGGGCCGGCAGGGCGAACGGCGCGGCGAGCGCGGCCGAGCCGGCGATGAAAGAACGGCGATCGAGCGACATCCTGTTTCCTCCAGCCCTGTCGTTGATTGAGGCACCGTCACCGCTGGGCATGGCGGAACGGCCAGACGAGCAAGTAGTTGCGGAAATTGGCGTAGATCTTGGCGAGGCCGAGCGGCTCGTAGAGCAGGAAGCCGATCACCAGCGCGCCATAGGCCATCAGCGGCAGATGGGCGCGCAGATCGATCGGCAGCGACAGGCCGAACGTACCGGCGGCAGCGCCGAGTAGGTTGTTGAGCAGGATCGGCGCGAACAGGATCAGCGCCGTGCCGAAGAACGGGCCGAGCACGCTGCCGAGGCCGCCGACGATGATCATCGCCAGGATCTGGATCGAGAGTTCGATATGAAACTGGTCCGGCGAGATCGCCCGAAGATAGGTCACCGCCAGCACCGAGCCGACGACGCCGCCGATGAAGGACGAGACCCAGAATGCCAGCAGCTTGTAGCGGAAGGTCGAGATGCCGAGGATCTGGGCGGCGTAATCTTTCTCGCGCAGCGCCGCCAAGGCTCGGCCGAAGCTGGTGCGCCTGACGTTCAGCATGAACAGGGTGATGACGAAGCAGACGCCGAAAGCGAGGTAATAGGTCGGCAGGTCGCCCTGCAGGGGGATGCCGAGGAAGCGCACCGGCGGCACCTGCAAAGTCGCGAGCGAGCCGCCGCTGATCACCGAGGAATGCGAGATGACGAAGTCGACGACGTACTGCATGGCGAGCGTCGCCATGGCCAGATAGATGCCCTTCATGCGCAGGGCCGCGCCGCCGAACATGGTGCCGATGGTGGCGCTGAGCAGGCCCCCGGCGATCATCGCGATCTCGAGCGGAACGCCGAGGCGCACCAGATGGACCGAGCCATAGGCGCCGATGCCCATCACCGCGCCATAGCCGAGATGGATCTGGCCGGACCAGCCCATCAGCAGGTTGAGGCCGAGCGCCGCCGAGGTCCAGATCAGCCAGGGCAGCAGGTAGCCGGAGACATAGAGCCGATCGAACAGGAAGGGCGCCGCCAGCAGGATGGCGATGACCGCGATGATCAGGCCGCGGTCGAAGCCAAGCGGAAACAGCTGGCGCTCGTCCTGATAGCGCGTGTGGCGGATGCCGGCGCGACGATAGAACACGGCGTCAGACCCTCTCGATGTGGTGGCGGCCGAACAGGCCGTGCGGCTTGAGCAGGAGCGTCACCAGGATGATCACGGCCGCGACCACGTCGCGCGAGCCGCCGCCGACCAGCGGGTCGAGCACGCCGGTGGCAAGGCTCTCGGCGACGCCGACGATGACGCCGGCGACGAGCACGCCCGGGATCGAGTCGAGCCCGCCGAGGATGGCGATGGCGAGCGCCTTGATCAGCAGCAGCGAGAGCGACCAGTCGATGCCCTGCGTGCTGCCCCAGAGCACGCCGGCGGCCGTGGCAGAGACGGCGGCGAGCCCCCAGGCGACGGCGATCGCGCGCTCGACCCTGATGCCGACCGACCAGGAGGCGGTCTGGTCGTCGGCGACGGCGCGCATCACGACGCCGAAGCGCGAATTGAAGAAGACCAGCGACACCAGGATCAGCAGCAGCGAGATCGAGCCGCCGATCAGCGTGGCGCGGTTGATCAGGAGTTCGCCGACGAAGAGCGGCTGCTGCGGCAGGCCGATGTCGAGGCGCTTGACCGCCGCGCCGAAGACGCCCGGCAGCAGGCCGCGCAGCATGATCTCGACGCCGAGCGTCAGCATGATCGTCATGATCACCGGCTGGCCGATCATCCGGCGCAGCGCGACGCGCTCCATCAAGAGGCCGAAGCCGAACATGCCGACGAGCGCGACGGGGATCGCCAGCCAGATCGGCAGGCCAACCAGGGTGCCAAGCGCCCAGGTGACGTAGCCGCCGGTCATGGCGATGGCGCCCTGGGCGAGATTGGCAGTGCCGGAGGTCTTGTAGATCAGCACGATGCCGAGCGAGACCAGCGCGTACATCAGGCCGACGAAGACGCCGTTGGTCGAGAGTTCCGCGAGCAGGATCCAGTCCATCAGGCGACGACCTCGCTGATCTTGAGCGTCCGCCGGATCACGCCGTGCTCCCCGTTCTCATAGGCGATGGTGGCATCGAACACGGTCTCGATTGCCCCGCTGTAGAGCGCCTCGATCAGCGAGGCGTAGGTGGTTTCGATGGTGTTGCGGCGCAGCTTGCGAGTGCGGGTGATCTCGCCGTCGTCGGCGTCGAAATCCTTGTGCAGGTTGGAGAAGCGCCGCACGCGCAGGCCCTCCGGCTGCGTACCGTTGACGTGTCCGACCACCTTGCCGATCAGAGCCTGCACCTCGGGCTTCTGCGAGAGCTCGGCATAGGAGGTGTAGGAGATGCCGCGCTCCTCGGCCCAGTGGCCGACCGCGTCGAAATCGATGCAGACGATCGCGGTGAGCTGGTCGCGCCCGGCGCCGATCACCGCGACATTGCGGATATAGGGGCTGAATTTCAGCCGGTTCTCGATGAAGTTCGGGATGTAGCGCTCGCCCGAGGCGGTGCGCACGACTTCGCTGACGCGGCCGAGCACGACGAGCTCGCCATCCTCGTCGATCCGCCCGGCATCGCCGGTGTGCAGCCAGCCGTCGACCAGCGCCTTGGCGCTGCTTTCAGGGTCGTCGTAATAGCCGTCGACCACCGAGGAAGAACGCACCAGAATCTCGCCGCTCTCGTCGATGCGGATCTCGCTGCCTTCCATCGGCTTGCCGACCGTGTGGAGCTTGACCTGCCCCTCGGTCTGCGCCGCCGTCAGCGCGCAGGTCTCGGTCTGGCCGTAGAACTGCTTGAGCTTGATGCCGAGCGCCCGGAAGAACAGGAAAGTGTCCTCGCCGAGCGCCTCGCCGCCGGTGAAGGCGCGCTCTGCGCGGCCGAGCCCGAGATGGTCGCGCAAAGGCGCGTAGACCAGCACGTTTCCGACGGCGTCGAGCAGCTTCTCCTTGAGCGTCAGCGAGCCCCCGGACAGGCGCTTGCGCTCGAAGCCGACGGCGCGCTCCATCGTGGTCTCGAACAGCCAGCGCTTGAACGGCGTCGAATTCTTCATGCCGACCTGGACGCGCGTCAGCATCTGGTCCCAGGCGCGCGGCGCGGCGAGATAGAAGGTCGGCGAGACCTCGCGCAGGTCGCGCATCACCGTTTCCTGCCGCTCGGGGATGTTGATCGTCGCCGCCATCATCATGCCGGCGCCAAGCGTGAAGACGAAGTCGCCGACCCAGGCGGTGGGCAGGTAAGCGTAGAGTTCCTCGTGCTTGTGGAAATAGCCGCTGGCGCCGGCATTGAGCAGCCCGCCGGTGACGTTGCGATGGCGCAGCGGGATGCCCTTGGGCAGGCCGGTCGTGCCGGAGGAATGCAGCAGCACGGAGATGTCGTCGGCCTGCGGCGCCTGGATGAAGCGCCGGAGCAGCTCCGGCTCGCGTGCCAGCCGCGCGCGCCCCTTTTCCACGAGCTTATCGAGCGACATCAGCCCGGGCTGATCGTAGCCATCGAGCCCGCGCTCGTCGTCATAAAGGATGGTGGCGACGCGCCCGGTCGCATCGCGGAGCTGCAGCAGCTTGTCGACCTGCTCCTGGTCCTCGGCGATGCCGACGGGTGGCGCGCCATGCCGGGTCGCGACGATCAGCTCCTCGAGCGGCACGTCCGGGAAGACCGGCGACGGGAAAGCGCGCAGCATGTTGGCGGCGAGCATGGCGTAGTAGAGTCGCGGACGGTTGTCGCCGATCACGGTCATCGCCGCGCCGGCGACCAGCCCGACCTCCTCGAGGCCGGCCGCCATGGCGGCGATCTCCGCGAACACCTCACGCCAGTTCTGCTCCTGCCAGATGCCGTAGCGCCGCTCGCGAAAGGCGACGCGATCGCCGAATTGCGCCGCGTTGCGGGCGAGCGCCGCGATCAACGTCGCCGGCTCGCCGTTCGCGGCGACGGGCCAGTGGGCCACCTCCCCGATCGTACCCGGTGCCGCCGTCATGCCGCGCTCCCGGTCTGGTGGCGCTTGGCGGCGCGCTCACCGAGATAGGCGCTGACCACGCTCGGATGGGAGATCGCCGCCTGCGGCTCGCCCTCCGAGATCACCTCGCCATAGCTCAGCACGACGACGCGGTCGCAGATCGAGGTCACCACGTCCATGTGGTGCTCGATGATCAGGGTGGTGATACCGCGGGCCTCGCGCGCATCGAGGATGAAGCGGGCGATATATTCCTTCTCCTCCTGGTTCATGCCGGCCATCGGCTCGTCCAGGATCAGCAGGCGCGGCTCGGCGACGAGGGCGCGCGCCAGCTCGACGCGCTTCTGCAGGCCGAGCGGGATGACCTCGACCGGCTCGTCGCGGATGTCCTGGAGCTGCATGAACTCGATCATCTCTTCGACGACGCGCCGGTGCGCTAGCTCCTCGCGCTCCGCCCACCACCAGTAGAACAGCGCCCCGAGCGCGCTCGGCTTCATGTGGGTGTGGCGGCCGATCAGGATATTGTCGAGAACGCTCATGCCCTTGAACAGAGCGAGGTTCTGGAAGGTGCGGGCGACGCCGCGGGCGGCGACGCGATGCGGCTTCAGCGCGGTGATGTCCTCGCCGAACAGGCTCACCTTGCCGGCATTGGGCGGGTAGAAGCCGGTGATCACGTTGACCATGGTGGTCTTGCCCGAGCCGTTCGGCCCGACGAGGCCGAGAATCTCCCCCTGGCGGACATCGAGCGAGACGCCCTTCAGCGCTCGCAGACCGCCGAAGACGCGCTCGATTCCCGTGCAGGAGAGCGCGACGGGGGCGCCTGCGACGCTCGCGGCGGAGCGGTATTGAACCTCATTCATCCGAGGCACCCGCAACGGCCGGCTTGCAGGTCGTAGCCGACGATCTCGACCGCGGCATCTGCGGGCGCGCGGCGCGTATACGGCGCCGCCGCGCGAACGGCGTTGACTCCCACGGCATCCTCCCCGGCTGCGCTGGCTTGTTGTCTTGGTAGGCGTCAGCTCGATGCAGCTAATGAACAGAATTCATCTTGTACTGTCAACTCTTCGACACGCCGGATTCGGCGCCGTTGGCGGCTGCGATTTTTTGCACGGCCGACATGCGGAACAGACCGCTGCATCGCTCGGCGAGCCCCGCCTGCCCGGCGCATGCGAAGTAGCCTCAATGAACCGGGCTCAGCTCACTTGATGGGCCGCCGCCCTGCACGACAGACTCGTCGCGCCGGCCAGCGCCGTCTCGTATTCATCGGTGAGCCGTCGGCAAAGATCAGCCGCGGCCGGCAAGTCGTGGATCGCGCCGACGCCCTGCCCCGCCGCCCAGATATCGCGCCAGGCCTTGGCTTCCGCCGTGCCGAAATCATAGCTCGCCGGCTTGCTGAAATCGTCGGGATCGCGCCCCGCCGCCAGGATGCTGGGCTTTAGGAAGTTGCCGTGCACGCCGCTGATGGCGGGGGTGTAGACGATGTCGGCGGCGGATGCGCCGAGCAACATCGCCCGCAACGCCTCCGGCGCCAGACTCTCGCGTGTCGCCATGAAACGCGTGCCGAGATAGGCCATGTCGGCGCCCGCCATCCGGGCCGCAGCGACTTGCGCGCCGTTGCTCAGCGCCCCGCCAAGCACAAGCACGCCATCGAAGATGCGGCGGATATCTGCGAGCGCTGCGAAGGGGTTGAGCGGGCCGGCATGGCCGCCGGCACCGGCCGAGACGGCGATCAGCCCGTCGACACCGGCCTCGGCCGCCTTGGCGGCGAAGGCCAACGTCGTCACGTCATGGAAGACGAGGCCACCATAGCCCTGCACCGCCTTGATCAGGTCGCGATTGAGCCCGAGCGAAGTGATGACCAGCGGCACCTTGCGCTCGATGACGACAGCGAGGTCGGCGTCGAGCCGCGGATTGCTGCGATGGACCACCAGGTTGACGCCGAACGGCGCGGCATCGACCGCCCCACCGAGCCGCTCCGTGATCTCGTCGAGCCAGCTGGCGAAGCCGGCCGTGCTGCGCTGGTTGAGCGCCGGAAAGCTGCCGACGACGCCATTGCGGCAGCAGGAGACGACAAGATCCGGCCCCGAGATCAGGAACATTGGGGCGGCGATGACGGGAACGCGCAGGCGTCCGGCAAAGGTGGCAGGCAACGGCAACGACCCCTCCCCTAAAGAACCCGCATGGACCGGCATGGGTACCCATCCTGCAAGGCGTGGCTTGCGACCGCGCCCTTGTCTGGCGTGCGCCGATGATGAATGCTATTTATTAGCGACGGCGCGCCCCGGAGCAGCGCCGTTCGGCCAGAGCAGGGAACGGCTCGCCGCTTCGCCTCAGCAAGGATCATCGATGCCGCCCCGCACTGCCCTGAAGCGCCAGGTCAACCGGCTCCCGCCCGAACGGCGTATCTCCGACATCATGGCCGCCGCCAAGGAGGTCTTCGTCGAGAAGGGCTACAATGACGCGCTGATCACCGACATCGCGCTGCGCGCCGGCGTGGTCGAGGGCAGCATCTACCGCTTCTTCGCCAACAAGCGCGAATTGCTGGTCAAGGTCGTCGAGCACTGGTTCGAGGAGATGCTGCGCGACGATGCCGAGCAGTTCGCCGCGGTGCGCGGCAGCTGGAATCAGATCCGCTTCATCGTCTACAACCACCTCACCTCGATCCATCGCGATCCGGCGTTGTCGCGCCTGATGTTCCAGGAGATCCGGCCGGCGCCGGACTATCGCGGCTCGCATCTGTTCGAGCTCAACCGGGCCTACACCCATCGCCTTGTCGACGTGGTGAAGGCGGGCATCGCGGCAGGCGAACTGCGCCCCGAGACCTCGCCGAGCCTGGTACGCGACCTGGTCTTCGGTTGCATCGAGCATCGCACCTGGGCCTTCCTGCGCGGCGAAGGCGATTTCGATCCGGCCGAGATGGCGGACGCGATCACCAATCTCGTCCATCACGGGCTGGTGCTGGGCAGCGAGCCAGCCTCGCCGATGGAGAGCGTGGTCGCCCGGCTGGAGACCGCGACCGCCCGGCTGGAAGCAGCGGCCGGGATTGCTCCGGCGAAGGCGTCTCCTCGACGCAGCTAAAAATTCAGCCCTCATCCTGAGGAGCACTCCGTTGGAGCGCGTCTCGAAGGATGCTCCAGGAGGCTCCGGAACCAACTGGAACATCCTTCAAGACGCTGCTTCGCAGCTCCTCAGGATGAGGGCTGAGGTCATGAGCCACTGCTGCCCGGACCATCGAAGAAGGCCGGGCGTGGGATCGTCCAGGTCTCGCCCCAGAGCTGCGCCCCACCCGCGACGTTGAGAACCTCGCCAGTGACATAGGCCGCCGCCGGGCCACAGAGATAGGCGCAGGCCTCGGCCACCTCCCATGTCGTTGCCGTGCGCATCATCGGGTTTGAGCGCGGATAGGCCTCGATCTGCGCGGGATCGTAGACGCGCCAGCCCGGCGTCTCGATCGCGCCCGGCGCGATGCAGTTCACCCTGATGTCGAGCGGCGCCCATTCCACCGCCAGCGCCTGGGTCAGGCCGACCACGCCGGCGCGCGCCGCGATGGTATGCGCGACGCCGTGCAGCCCCTGGCGCGTCACCACCACGATGGAGACGATGCTGCCCGGCCGCCTGGCATCACGCCAGCGCCGGGCGGCCTCCTGCATCATGTACCAGGTGCCGTTGAGGTTGGTGTCGACGACGGCGTTCCAGCCCTTCACCGAGAAATCGATCGCCGCCTGCGGGAACTGGCCGCCGGCGCTGTTGACGAGGATGTCGATGCCGCCGAATTCGGCCGCGATCCAGTCGTGCAGCGCTGTGATCGTCGCGGGATCGCGGACATTCACTGTCTTGCCGGCCGCCTTGAGCCCGGCGGTGCGCATCGCCTCCGCCGTCGCCTCCAACCTGCCCTCGTCGCGCCCGGCGATGATCACCTGCGCGCCGAGCCGACCGAGCAGCCAGGCGGTGGCGCGGCCGATGCCGCCGGCGCCGCCGGAGATCAGGACGGTCTTGCCGGCGAAGGCCTCCGGCCCGTAGACCGTCGGCAGCACGGCGAGGTCGGCGTCGTCCAGCCCGAGCTCGCGCGGATCGGCGGCGTCAGCCATGGCGCTCCATCCCCTTCAGCAGTTCGCCGGCGATGATCATCTTGCGGACTTCGGTGGTGCCGGCGCCGATCTCCAGCAGCTTGGTGCTGCGGAACAGCCGGTTGATCTCGGATTCCCAGATATAGCCGGCGCCGCCATGGACCTGCACGGCCCTGTCCAGCACGTCGTGGCAAGCCTGCGCCGCATACATCACCGAGGCCGCGGTCAGGCGATGGATGTCGCCGCGACCACCGCCGCCGACTTCGAGCGGCGCGGCTTCGGCCAAGGTGCGGTAGCTGAAGCTGCGCATGGTCTCGACCAGCACATACATCTCAGCCAGCATCGACTGGACCATCTGGAAGGCGCCGATCGGCTTGCCGAACTGCTTGCGTGTCTTGGCGTAGTCGATCGATAGCTCGAGCGCCCGCTCGGCGACGCCCAGGCAAAGCGGCGAAATCATCGCGCGCTCGAGATCGAGCCCGCTCATCACGATGGCGACACCCTGGTTCTCGGCGCCGACGAGATTGGCGGCCGGCACGCGGCAGTCCTCGAACAGCAATTCCGCCGTCTGGCTGCCGCGATAACCCATCTTCACCAGCTTCTGCGCCACCTTGAAGCCGGGATATCCCTTCTCGACGATGAAGGCTGAGATGCCGTGGGCGCCGCGCTCCTTGTCGGTCTTGGCGTAGACCAGCAGCACGTCGGCGACAGGGCCGTTGGTGATGTAGATCTTGCTGCCGTTGAGGACGTAGTGATCGCCGTCACGGCGGGCGGTGGTGCGCATCGAGCCGAGCGCGTCCGAACCCGCCCCCGGCTCGGTCAGGCCGAGCGCGCCGATCGCCTTCCCCGAGCAGAGATCGGGCAAATAGCGGCGGCGCTGCTCCTCATTGCCGTTGCGATAGATGTTGTTGGCGCAGAGGTTGTCATGCGCGACGACCGAGAGCGCCATGGCGTGGTTCCAGCGGCTGAAGCCCTGGAGCACGAGCCCGGCCTGAAGCAGATCGAGCCCCGCCCCACCATATTGCTCGGGAATGGTCGCGCCGAGGAAGCCATTGGCGCCGATCTGGCGGAAGGCCTCATCCGGCCACCACTCTTCGTCGTCCATGCGCTGCGACAGCGGATAGAGCTCGGCGCGGGCATAGCGGTCAGCACCGTCGAGGATCGCGTTCTGTTCCTCGTCGAGACCGAAGGCGTTGGCGTGGTTGCTACCGTTCACGGCGTTCACGTCGATCTCCTCCCTCGCCTCGTCACGCAGCGTGCGGGCATCGAGCCATTCGGCTCATCGATCTTATTGAGCTCATTTCATCAGCGGCAGAGGCAACTGTCAACGCGAGGTGAATGCGGCAAATCCGACCAATCCGATTACGCACGCTTTCGCCCATTATGATCCGAGAGTGACTATTGACACAGCAAATGAATTGAAATCATTTACTCGGCGAAGGCTCCCTCAGCGAGCCGCGCAGGGACGGAACCCGTGAGCGAAGAGGTCATCACCCGACGCGAAGGCGCGGCGCTGGTCGTCACGATCAATCGCGAGAGCCGTCGCAACGCCCTGAACGAAGCGGTCGCCGAGGGCATCGTCACCGCGCTCGATGGCGCCGAGGCCGATCCGGACATCCGCGCCATCATCCTGACCGGGGCCGGCGACAAGGCCTTCTGCGCCGGCGGCGATCTCAAGCCGAATGCCGACGGAACGCCCTTCACCATCGAGGCAGCCGATCCCCGCCATTACGTCGCCCGACTGCTGCACCGGATGGACGCCTGCCGGCTGCCACTGGTGGCACGGGTCAATGGCCATGCGCTCGCCGGCGGCTTCGGCCTGATCTGCGCCTGCGATCTCGTGGTGGCGCGCGACGACGTCCTGCTCGGGGTGACCGAGGTCAAGGTCGGGCTCTTCCCGATGATGATCCTGCCCTATCTGATGCGGGTCCTGCCCTATCGCCGGTTGATGGAGCTCTGCCTCACCGGCGAAACCATCAAGGCGGGCGATCCTGAGGCCAGCGCGATCGTCAACTACGCGGTGCCGGCCGGCGAGCTCGACGCCAAGACGGCGTGGCTGGTCGGCCGGCTCGTCGACAAGTCGCCGACCGGCATTCGCCTGGGCAAGCAGAGCCTCGCCAAGATCAGGGAGATGTCGACAGACGCGGCGCTCGAATACGCCCAGTTCATGCTCGCCAACATGGCCCGGACCGAGGATGCGCGCGAGGGCTTCGCCGCCTTCGCGGAAAAGCGCCCACCAGCCTGGACCGGGCGATGAGCGCCATAGTGGCGACAATGCGCGAGAGCATCCGCATCGGCTGCGGCGCCGGCTTCTGGGGCGACAGCCCGGAGGGGCCGCGCCAGCTCGTCCGGCGGGGCGGCATCGATTATCTAGTGCTCGACTATCTGGCAGAGATCACCATGTCGATCCTCGCCCGGATGAAGACGAAGAACCCGGCGCTCGGCTACGCCACCGACTTCGTCTCGCTGGTGATGAAGCCGCTCGCCCGCGAAATCGCGGAGAAGCGCATCCGCGTCGTCACCAATGCCGGCGGCGTCAATCCGGAAGCCTGCCGCGACGCCCTGCTCGCCGCCTTCAAGGAGGTCGGCGTCGAACTCAAGGTCGCGATCGTGACCGGCGACGATCTCTCCGGCGAAGCCGAGCGCCTGCGCGCTGCTGATGTCAGCGAGATGTTCTCGGGCGCACCCTTCCCCGAGCGGATCGCCAGCATCAACGCCTATCTCGGCGCTTTTCCTATTGCCGCTGCGCTCGCCGCCGGCGCCGATGTCGTGGTGACCGGGCGCTGCGTCGACTCGGCCGTGGTCCTCGGCCCGCTGATCCATGAATTCGGCTGGACGCCTGAAGACTATGACCGGCTCTCGGCCGGGAGTCTGGCCGGCCACATCCTCGAATGCGGCGTGCAGGCGACCGGCGGCATCGTCACCGACTGGCGCGAGGTCGCCGCCGACTGGGCCGATATGGGCTTCCCCTTCGCCGACTGCCGAGCCGATGGCAGCTTCGAGATCGGCAAGCCCGCGGGCACCGGCGGGCGCATCAGCCCGGCTACCATCGCCGAGCAGGTGGTCTACGAGGTCGGCGACCCCGCCGCCTATATGCTGCCGGATGTCGCTTGCGACTGGTCGCAGGTGAAGCTCGAAGCCTCAGGCTCGGACCGTGTCCGGGTCTCCGGTGCGCGCGGGCGGGCGCCATCGAGCAGCTACAAGGTCAGCGCCACCTACCCCGACGGCTATCGCTGCGCGACAACGATGATGATCGTCGGCGATGACGCGGTCTCGCGAGCTGAAGCGGTCGCTAAAGCAGTTCTCGCTCGCTGTGGCCGCTTGATCCGCGAGGCCGGCTTTCCCGATTTCGCCGAGACCTCGGTCGAGACGCTCGGCGCCGAAGCAAGCTATGGCGCCCATAGCCGGGCGCAAACGACCCGCGAGGTCGTGCTCAAGATCGGCGTGCGTCATCCGAGCAAGGAGGCGCTGCAGATTTTCGCCCGCGAAATCTACCCGGCCGCAACCGCGATGGCGCAGAGTCTGACCGGTTTCGCCGGTGGCCGGCCCGAGCCGCAGCCGGTGATCAGGCTGTTCTCCTTCCTGATCGACAAGGCCGAACTGCACCCGACCGTCAGCCTCGGCGAAGCGAGCCTGCCGGTGCCAGCGCATATCCCGGCGGCGGCCACGGACGCGCCCTCTCCTGCTAGCGCAGGCGCGGATGTTGCGGAGGCCACGGGCGACACCGTCACCGTCCCGCTCGTCGCCCTCGCCTTCGGCCGCAGCGGCGACAAGGGCGACATCGCCAATATCGGTGTGATCGCGCGCGACACCGCTTTCCTGCCCTGGCTGCGGCGGGCGTTGACGCCCGAGGCGGTCGGCCAACACTTCGCCCACCATGTCCAAGGCAAGGTCGAGCGCTTCGACTGGCCGGGCTTAGGGGGCTTCAACTTCGTCATGCACCGGGCGCTCGGCGGCGGCGGCATCGCCTCGCTGCGCCATGATCCGCAGGGCAAGGCGATGGCGCAGGTGCTGATGAGCCTGCCGGTGCCGGTGCCTGCAGTCTGGCTCGCGCCGGGCGGTTCTCTCCACGGCTTCAAGACCACGGACGACGCATGATGACGGCTCCGGACGACACCCCGCCGTTCCGCAAGGTCCTGATCGCCAATCGCGGCGAGATCGCCTGCCGGGTGATCCGGACGCTGCGCGAGATGGGCATTGCCTCGGTCGCGATCCACCATCCGGTCGAAGCCCGCGCTCGGCATGTGCGCGAGGCCGATCAGGCGATCGAGATTTTGGGCGAGACGCCAGTCGCCGCCCATCTCGACATCGCCCAGATCATCACAGCGGCCCGCGCTATCGGCGCCGACGCGATCCATCCCGGCTATGGCTTCCTCTCCGAGAATGCGCGCTTCGCCCGCGCCGTGGCGGAAGCTGGAATCACCTTCATCGGCCCGGATGCCGACACGATCGCGCTGATGGGCGACAAGATTTCGGCGCGCCTGTTCGCGGCCGATCACGGCGTGCCGGTCGCGCCCTCGGTGATGCCGACCGACGACCTCGCCGAGTTCACCCGCCAGGCCACGGCGATCGGCTTCCCGCTGCTGATCAAGGCGGCGGCGGGCGGTGGCGGCAAGGGCATGAGCATCGTGCGCTCGGCCGAGGAGCTGGAGGGCGCAGCGCGTCTCGCGGCCAGCGAGGCGCAGCGCTATTTCGGCGACGGGCGCGTCTATGCGGAGCTCTTCGTCGAGAGGCCCCGCCATATCGAGGTGCAGGTCTTCGGCGATGGCAAGGGTAATGCGATCCATCTCTTCGAGCGCGAATGCTCGGTGCAACGCCGCTTCCAGAAGATCATCGAGGAAGCACCGGCCGCCAACCTGCCAGCGACGCTGCGCGACGAGATCTGCGCCTCGGCGGTCAGGCTCGCAGCCGCCTCGAACTACCGCAATGCCGGCACGGTCGAATACATTCTCGGCGCCGATGGCCGCTTCTTCTTCCTGGAGATGAACACCCGCCTGCAGGTCGAGCATCCCGTCACCGAGATGATCACCGGGCTCGATCTGGTGCGCTTGCAGATCGAGATCGCCGCCGGGCACGACCTGCCCTTCGCGCAGGATGAAGTCACCGCCAACGGCCACGCCATCGAATGCCGGATCTGCGCCGAGGATCCCGAGCACGACTTCCTGCCCGAGACCGGCACGATCCTGCATCTCGATGCGCCGCAGGCGGCATACCTGCGCTTCGAGAACGCGCTCGACCGCGGCCAGCGCGTCACCGCCGATTTCGACCCGATGCTGGCCAAGCTCGTCGCGCATGGCCCGGACCGGGCCGGCGCGACCCGGCGCGCCATCGCGGCGCTGCACGCTCTCGCTCTGCTCGGGGTGAAGACCAATATCGACTATCTCGCCCGCGTGCTCGGCCACCCTGCCTTCGCCGCCGGCGAACTGCACACCGGCTTCGTCACCCAGCACAAGGCGGCGCTCGCCGCCGCCGAGCCGGATGAGGCGACGCGCGACAAGGTCCTGATCGCCGCGGCGCTCGGCCTACGCGACTTCCGCGACCTCGTCCTCGGCGTGCCCGAGCCGCACGCCTCGATCGGGCATTGGAGGAACTGAGCATGGTCCTCAAGCTCGACCTCGACGGCACCGTCCACCACGTCACCATCCTGGCGCGCCGGCCGCATCTCGTCCTTTCGGTCGATGGCCGCCGGCATGTCGTCGAGAACCTCGACGAAGCCGGCGACGGCAGCCGCCAGCTGACCCTGGACGGCGAGCCGGTCGCTTTCGCCCGTGCCGGCAGCGCCGATGGCGCCATCATCCGGCTGGAGGGGCGCAGCTTCGCATTGCGCCGGCTCGATGCCGCCGCCGAAGCCTCGGTCGCCGGCGGCGGCGCCAATGTCGTGCGCGCGCCGATGCCGGGCACCGTCGTCGTGGTTCACAAGCGCGTCGGCGATCGCGTCCAGCGCGGCGAGACCGTCGTCACCATCGAAAGCATGAAGCTGCAGATGAAACTCGATGCGCCGCGCGACGGCGAGATCGCCGAGATCGCGGCCCGCGAGGGCGAAGGCTTCGACAAGGATGCCGTGCTCGCCCGTCTCGCGGCCCCGGTGGAAGGCTGACCCGATGTCCAGACTGCAATCGTCGATCAACACCGCTTCCGCCGATTTCCGTCGCAACGAAGCGCATAACCGGCGCCTCGTCGCCGAGTTCAAGGCGAAGCAGGAGGCGGCGCGCCACGCCCGCCCGCAGCGTGACCTCGACCGGCTCGCCCGCCAGCAGAAGATGCCGCAGCGCAAGCGCATCGAAATGCTGCTCGACCCCGGCACGCCTTTCCTCGAACTCTCCTCACTCGCCGCCAACATGGCCTATGGCGGGGAATCGCCCTCGGCCAGCTCGATCGTCGGCATCGGCATGGTCTCCGGCCGCGAGGTGATGATCCGCGCCGACGACCCGACCGTGAAGGGCGGCGCCTGGTATCCCCTCACGGTCAAGAAGATCGTCCGCGCCCTCGATATTGCCATGGAGAACCGGCTGCCCGTCGTCCATCTCTGCGATTCCGCCGGCGGCTTCCTGCAATTGCAGTCGGAGCTGTTTCCGGATCGCTATATGGGCGGGCGGATCTTCCGCAATCAGTCCATGCTGTCGAAGATGGGCGTGAAGCAGCTTGCCTTGGTCTTCGGTCATTGCACGGCCGGCGGCGCCTATATCCCGGGGCTTTCCGACTACAGCGTCATCGTGCGCGGCACCGGCGCGGTCTTCCTCGGCGGCCCTCCTCTGGTGAAGGCCGCGACCGGCGAGGATGTCACGGTCGAGGAGCTCGGCGGCGCCGAGATGCACACCAGCGTGTCCGGCACCTGCGACTATCCCGCCGACAGCGAGGAGCACGCCATCGAGATCGGCCGCGACATCGTCTCGCAATGGGATCGGCTGCCGCGCTGGGAGGCCCAGCGCGAGGCGCCGGAAGAGCCGTTCTACGATCCCGCCGAGATCTACGGGATCGTGCCCGACGACATCAAGAAGGCCTTCGACATGCGCGAGATCATCGCCCGCATGGTCGATGGCAGCCGCTTCCACGAATACAAGCCGAACTATGGCACGACCCTGGTCTGCGGCTTTGCCAATATCTGGGGCTTCAAGGTCGGCATTCTCGCCAACAATGGCGTGCTCTTCAACGATTCCTCGATCAAGGGCGCCCATTTCATCGAGCTCTGCAACCAGAACAACACGCCGCTGGTCTTCCTGCAGAACATCACCGGCTACATGGTCGGGCGCGAATATGAGCGGCGCGGCATCACCAAGGACGGCGCCAAGATGATCATGGCGCAGAGCTGCTCGCGGGTGCCGAAATTCACGGTGATGTGCAACGGCTCGTTCGGCGCCGGCAATTACGGCATGTGCGGGCGCGCCTTCGACGGGCGCTTCCTGTTCTCCTGGCCGAACCACCAGATCGGCGTGATGGGCGGCGACCAGGCAGCGAACACGCTGGCCGAGGTCAAGGCCAACCAAATGAAGCGCAATGGCGGCACTGTCGACCAGAGCGCGATCGACCAGCTCTGGGAGGAGACGCGCAAAGCCTATCAGGAGCAGCTCTCGGCCTATCATTCGACCTCCGAGCTCTGGGATGACGGCATCATCGACCCGCTCGACACCCGCAATGCGCTCGGCGTGGCGATCTCGGCCTCTCTCAACGCCCCGCTCGGCCCGCCCGGCTACGGCGTCTTCCGGTTCTGATCGCCATGCCGGGAGCGATCCGTCTCTATCTCGATTTCGCCTCGCCCTATTCCTATTTCGCGCTTCGTCCGCTGGCGCGATTGGCTGAAGAGCATGGCCGGACGCTGGAGCTCCGGCCGATCCTGCTGTGGGCGGTGTTCAAGCAGCAGGGCGTCGTCAACCCGCTGGAGAAGCCGGCGCGGCGGCGCTATTTCCTCGAGGATGTCGTGCGCTCGGCCGAGTTCTTCGGCCTGCCTTTCCGCGTGCCCGAGCCGCTGCAGATTTCGGCCCATCTCGCCGGCCGGCTCTATCATGGCTGGACCGCGACGCGGCCGCAGGATGGTTTGCGGTTGGCGAGCGAGATCTTCGAAGCCTTCTTCGCCAGGGCCGAGAACATCGCCGATCCAGCCGTGCTCGCCGCGCTGCCCTGCTTCGCAGGAGAGACTCCGGAAGCGATCCGCGCCATGATCGATGGCAGCGAAGGTCGCCAACACCTCGGCGAAGCGGTGGACGAAGCTTGCGCTGCCAACGTAATCGGCGTGCCCTTCGTCACGCTGGACGGCGAGAGCTTCTTCGGTGCCGACCGCCTGCCGCAGATCGCCTGGCGGCTGCAGCACCCACGCGGCGGAGCGTAGATGGAGGGTGCAATGAGCGACGACAGGCTCGCCGGGGCGCTGAAGGCGACGCCCTTCATCGATGCCAATGCGCCGGCGATCCGCGACTTCGTCGAGCAGCATGCCGGCAGCGGCCCGGACCGCTATCGCGCCGTGCGACTCTACTACGCCGTCCGCGACGCCGTGCCCTATGACCTGCGCTATTTCGGTATCGAGCGCGACATCTTCGTCGCCTCGCGCTGCCTGGAGGCGAAGGGCTCGTTCTGCGTGCCCAAGGCGCTGACGCTCGCTGCGGTTTGCCGTGCCGCCGGCATCCCCGCGCGAGTCGGGTTCGCCGATGTCCGCAACCATCTGGCTTCGCCGCGCATCCTCGAATTGATGGGCAGCGACGTCTTCCGCTGGCACGCCTATACACTGCTCTACCTCGAAGGCCGTTGGGTCAAGGCGACACCGGCCTTCGACCTTGCCTTCTGCGCCCGCTTCGGCGTCGAGCCGCTCGATTTCGACGGCAGCACGGATTCGATCTTCCAGCCCTTCGATACGGCGGGACGCCAGCACATGGACTACGTGCTCGACCGCGGCGACCATGACGACATGCCGTTCGAGGCCTTCCGCGAGGCGATGCAGGAAGCCTATCCGCGCCTGATCGCGGCGATGGCGGCCGAACGGGCGGCGCTTGCGGGCAAGGCTCTGCCGAAACCTGCTCCGGCCTCGTAGCAGTCCGTGCGGCGCAGGCCGCGACCGCAATTCTTCCACACTGACCGGTTAGAAGGGTTGCTTCGCCAGCGTTGTCGTGGATCGTCACGGCCGCTGGCTCTTGCGCTTCTGAGCGTATGACGACCGTTTTCCAGCCAGGATGCGTGCGAGAGAAGTAGACCATTTCCGCCGCCGATTTTATAAGACGGCTAACGAATTTGGCGGCATAATCCGCCGCTTGACCTCTTCGATTCCCGCCTGAAGGAGCGCCCTCCCCGCGATGAACGCCGCCGAGAGCACTACTGCCATCCTGATCCACCTCGCCGGTTCGGTGGCGCTGCTGATCTGGGCGGTCAGGCTGGTGCGGACGGGCGCGACGCGAGCATTCGGCCCGTCGCTGCGGCAGGGCCTGGCGCGCTTCGCCGGCAATCGCGTCTCGGCAATGGCGAGCGGGGCGGTGGTGACGCTGATCCTGCAGAGCTCGACGGCGACGACGCTGCTGCTCTCCTCCTTCGCCGGTCAGGCGCTGATCGCACTGCCCATGGCCTTCGCCGTGCTGCTCGGCGCCAATGTCGGCACGGCGATGGCGGCGTTCGTGATCTCTTTCGACCTCGGCTGGCTCTGGGGCGCTTGCCTTGCCGTCGGCGTCGCGCTTTACCTTGCCAACGAGGCGATGAACCGGGCGCGCAATATCGGCCGGCTGATCGTCGGCATCGGGCTGATCCTGCTCTCGCTCGCCGAGCTCAAGACCGCCTCGGCCCCGCTGGCGCAGTCGCCGGTCTTCCGCACGGTGTTCGAGGCGCTGGCCAGCGAGCCGCTGCTGGCCGTCGCGCTGACCGTGGCCGCGACCTGGCTGACCCATTCCAGTCTCGCCATCGTCCTGCTGATCGCCTCGTTCTGGGCCGGTGGCCTGTTCCCGGCCCCGACCGCGCTGATCCTGATCGTCGGTGCCAATCTCGGCAATGCGCTGGTGCCGGTGATCGACCAGCTCGGCGCCCCGGTGGTGCAGCGCCGCGTCGCACTCGCCAACCTGCTCACGCGCATCGTCATCGCACTTGTCGTCATTCCCTTCGCCAAGCCGCTCTCCGCATGGTTCGCGCAGCTTTCGCAGGATCCCTCGCGTCTTGCCGTCGAGATCCACCTGGCGCTGAACATCGTCGGCGCCCTCGCCTTCCTGCCATTCATCAACCCGATCGCGGCGCTGGTGACGCGCCTGACCCCGGTCAAGCCCGAAGCCGAACAGCGCACGCGGCCGCTCTATCTCGACCCCGGCCTGCTCGACAGCCCGCCGGAAGCGCTCGCCAGCGCCATGCGCGAGACGCTGCATCTCGGCGATCGCGTCGGCGCCATGCTGAAGGACATGCTGACCCTGCTGGAGCAGGACAAGCTCGCCCTCTCGCGCGAGATCGCCGCGGCCGACGACGGCGTCGACACGATCCACGAGGCGATCAAGCTCTACCTCGTCCAGCTCTCGCGCCGCCCGCTCGGCGAGGAAGACAGCCGTCGCCTGTTCGAGATCATCACGCTGACCACCAATCTCGAGCACATCGGCGACATCATCGACAAGAACCTGCGCGAGCTCGCCGAAAAGAAGATCCGCAAGCGCTACCGCTTCTCGGAAGAAGGCCTCGCCGAGATCCGCGACTTCCACGCGCGGGTCAGCCACAGCCTGCAGCTCGCGCTCAACGTGCTCGCCTCGCGCGATATCGGCCTCGCCCGCCAGCTCTTCGACGAGAAGAGCGCGATGCGCATCGCCGAGCGCCAGGCGACCGAGAGCCACTACGAGCGCCTGCGCAGCGGCGTCACGGAGTCGCTTGAAACGTCCTCGATCCATCTCGACGTGCTGCGCGACCTGAAGCGCATCCACGGCCACATCACCTCGGTCGCCTATCCGATCCTGGAAGCGGCCGACGAGCTCCGCGACACCAGGCTGCGGAAGGTCGATGAGCAGCCCGCGGAGGGCGGCTACGGCCTTGCCCTGCCGCACAAGCCGGCTTGACCGCGGCGGCAGGACTGCCCTGCTCCACGCTGGCTTGACAGCCCGCCGGAATGACCGAGCCTAGGCGCGGGGGGCCGAGGCCGGATGGATCGCATCGACGCGATGAAGGTGTTCATCGCCGCGCTGGACGAGGGTAGCCTCGCCGGGGCGGGGCGCCTGCTCGGCCGCTCGCCGGCTGCCGTCAGCCGGGCCGTTGCCTTCCTGGAGCAGCAGGCCGGCGCGCCGCTCCTGCATCGCACGACCCGCTCGATCCGGCTGAGCGAGACCGGCGAGCGCTATGCCGACGTCTGCCGCCGCATTCTCGCAGAGTTGCACGAGTTGGAGGCCGTCGGCGCCGGCGAGCAGGCCGCTCCACGCGGTACCCTGACCATCACCGCGCCACCGATCAGCGGCGAGGAGATCCTGCGGCCGATCGTCGATGCCTTCATCGAGGCTTACCCCGCCGTCTCGGTCAATCTCGTCCTGCTGGTGCGCGGCGCCAACCTGGTCGAGGAAGGGATCGACATCGCCCTGCGCATCCTCGACCTGCCGGACTCCTCGATGACCGCGATCCGCATCGGCGGCGAGGTCCGGCTGGTGACGGTCGCCTCGCCACGCTATCTCAACCAGCATCCGCGCATCGACGAGCCCGGCGACCTCGCCATGCACAGCATCATCGCCTGCACCGATTTCGGGCGCGATGCCTGGATCTTCCCGCCTGCCAAAGGCGGGTCGGTTCCGCGCTCCGTCCAGTTCAAGCCGCGCCTCGTCGTCAACAGCGTTCGCGCGGCGCGGGGGGCCGCGCTCGGCGGGCTCGGCGTCACCCGCCTCCTTACCTACCACGTCGCCGAGCAGGTCCAGGATGGCGCGCTCCAGCTCCTGCTGCGGGATGCCGAGCCGCCGGCGCGGCCGGTCAACCTGGTGATGCCGCAGGGCCGCTCCAGCATCCCGAAGGTCCGGGCCTTCCTCGATTTTGCCGTGCCGCGGCTGCGCGCCGAATTCGCCCGGCTTTCCGCCGAGTCGGTCGCGATGTAATCCCGATGCAGTCATTCTTCCACTTGAGGGAAGAATGACTGCCGAACGACGGGCATTCAGCCGAACTGCGAGATACTCCAGATTCCCCGTCACCAGGCCAGAGGGCCGGACAGCGGCACGTCCGCTCGCTGTCGAAAAGACGAGGAACATCATGAGCAACGAACGGAAGGTGGCGATCATCACCGGCGCCTCGCAAGGCATCGGCGCCGCGCTGGTCAAGGGTTTCCGTGACCGCAACTATCGTGTCGTGGCGACATCGCGCTCGATCACGCAGGGCGCCGACCCCGACATTCTCGCCGTGCCCGGCGACATCGCCGACCCGGCGACCGCCGAGCGGATCATCAACGCAGCACAAACCCGCTTCGGGCGCGTCGACACGCTGGTCAACAATGCCGGCATCTTCATCGCCAAGCCCTTCACCGACTACACGGTCGAGGACTTCCAGGCGAAGATCGCGACCAATCTCGCCGGCTTCTTCCACATCACCCAGCAGGCCGCGCGTGCCATGCTGGCGCAGGGTTCCGGCCACATCGTCAGCATCACCACCAGCCTGACCGACCAGGCCGTCAGCACCGTCCCGACCGTGCTCGCCAATTTGACGAAGGGCGGCATCAACTCGGCGACCAAGGCGCTCGCCATCGAGTACGCCCAGAAGGGCATCCGCGTGAATGCGGTCTCGCCAGGGATCATCAAGACGCCGATGCACGCACCGCAGACGCACGAATTCCTGGCGGGCCTGCATCCGGTGAAGCGACTGGGCGAGATCAAGGACATCGTCGACGCCGTGCTGTTCCTGGAGAGCGCCCCCTTCGTCACCGGCGAGATCCTGCATGTCGACGGCGGCCAGAGCGCCGGCCATTGACCCGCAAGTCGAACCAGCAGGAGATTGCCATGCCGATCGTCACTATCCAGATCACCCGTGAGGGCTCCGCGCCCGGCCAAAGCGCCGCCACCGCCGAGGAGAAGACCAAGCTCATCGCCGGGGCCAGCCAGCTCCTGCTCGATGTGCTCGGCAAGCCGCTCGATTCGACCTTCGTCGTGATCGAGGAGGTCACGCTCGACAATTGGGGCTGGGGCGGCCTGCCCGTCCCGGAATACCGCAAGCGACGTGCGGCGAGCTGACCAGAAGTTCGCTCAATCCTGCACTGCGGATGCGCTGACCTTCGCCTTGAAATCGACGGGCCGCGGCGGAGATTGGCCGCTGCCCGTTCGGCCCTTTGTGAGGAACGACCATGACCAGCACGGCACAAGCACAGCTGCTCGACCTGTTCGGCATCGAACTGCCGATCATCCAGGGGCCGATGGCCCTCGCCTCGACCCCGGAGATGGTGATCGCCGTCAGCGAAGCCGGCGGCCTCGGCTCGCTGGCTGGCGCGCAATACAACGAGGCGGGGCTGCGCGCGGCCCTCGCCACGGTGCGGGCCGGCACGCGCCGACCGATCAACGTCAACTTCTTCTGCCACACGCCCCCGGCCGACGACCCTGCGCGTCAGGCGGCGTGGCTGAAGCACCTCCACGGCTACTATGCCGAGGCCGGGCTCGATCCCGACATGCCGAAGACGCCGAGCGGGCGCACACCCTTCGACGCTTCCCTCGCAACCGCGCTCGAGGAATATCGGCCCGAGGTCGTCAGCTTCCATTTCGGCCTGCCGGCGCCGGAGCTGTTCGAGCGGGTCAAGCGCACCGGCGCCAAGGTGATCGCCTCCGCGACCACCGTTCCCGAGGCGCGCTGGCTCGCCGAGCATGGCGTCGACGCCGTCATCGCCATGGGCGCCGAGGCCGGCGGCCATCGCGGCATTTTCCTCAACGACAGGATCTCCGAACAGGTCGGCACCTTCGCGCTGGTGCCGCAGGTCGTCGACGCGGTCTCGGTCCCGGTGATCGCCGCCGGCGGCGTCACGGACCGGCGCGGGGTGGAAGCCGCCTTCGCGCTCGGGGCAGCGGCAGTGCAGGCCGGCACGGCCTATCTGTTCACGCCGGAAGCGAGCATCTCGCCGATCTATCGCAAGGCGCTCGGCATGAGCGAGCGGCCGACCGCGATCACCAACCTGTTCACCGGGCGGCCGGCGCGCGGCATCGTCAACCGGGCGATGGCGGAACTCGGCCCGCTCTCGGAGCTCGCCCCGGCCTTCCCGACCGCCGGCACGGCGCTGGGACCGCTGCGCAGCGCTGCCGAGGCGGCCGGCCGCGACGACTTCACCCTGCTCTGGGCCGGGCAGGCCTATCCTCTCGCCAAGCCGATGTCGTCGGCCGAGCTGACGCGCAGACTGGCGGGGCTAGACGGCCGATAGCTTGCTGCGGTCCGCCTCGATTGCCGGAGAAGCGGCGCCCCATCGCTCCAGGGCGCTGCGGCCGGCCTCGGTCAGCCCGTAGACACCGCGCTCGGCGCGTTCGAACCAGCCATAGACATTGCGGTGCAGGATCTTCTGGGCGTCCGGGCATGACGGCCTGAGATCGCGCGGGCGCTGCGGCGCGGCGCTCATCGCCGCCGCGCAGGCGAGCGCCTGCTGGCGATAGGCGGTCATGATCGGCCGGCGCGTGCTGCCGCCGGCCGCCGGATCGCCCTTGCGTCGCCGATGCTCGTCGACCAGCCGCGAGCGGGCCCGCGCGTTCTTGCGCGGCGTCGGTGCGGTCGGCGAGACCAGCACCTCGACGCGCCCGGTGCTGCTCACGCCGAGCAGGCCGAAGCCGAGGCGCCGACAGAGATCGCGATAGCGCGGATCGCTCTCGCGCCCCTTGCCCCTGGCCGAGAGCTGCGCGGCCAGCCAGATCTCGTCGCCGAAGCGCAGCCGGTCGACGCCCTGCAGGACGAGCTCCAGATTGAAGGCGAGCTTCAGCTCGCCGATGACCACCACCGTCGGATCGCCCTCCTTGAGACCAACCAGGTCGCAGCGGCCGATCTCGCCCTTCACGGCATAGCCGAGCTCCTCGAGGAAGCGCTTGACGGGCGGGTAAAGGGTGGTTTCCACGCAGGCTCTCCGAACGGCTCGCGGCATGATCGTACCAAGACGTTTCGAAGTGGCGAACACGGGCCAAGAGCGAGCCATCCGGAAATCGGGTGGCCGGCGAGCACATTCGCCAGCAAGGATCGGAGGGTGATGAGCGCTGGTCGCAGCCACGGTCGAACAGGGACGATGCGAGATGACGACGATGACGATCACGACGCGGCCCGCAGCGAGCCCGAGGCCACCGCTCCTAGCCGTCGCGAGCGATCCGCGCTGGGCCCGCATCGTCGCCCGCGACAAGAGCGCCGATGGCGAACTTTGGTATTCGGTCGCGACGACGGGGGTCTATTGCCGCCCGTCCTGCCCCTCGCGCCTGGCCAACCCCAGGAACGTCGCGCTGCACGACACGGTGGAGAGTGCGCGGGCAACGGGATTCCGACCCTGTCGGCGGTGCAAGCCGGAGGGCCCCTCACTCGATTGCGAGAACGCGGCCCTGGTGGCCAAGGCCTGCCGGTTCATCGCGGAGAGCGAAGAAGAACCGTCTCTGGACGTGCTGGCGAACGCGGTCGGCCGCAGCCCGAGCTATTTCCACCGCCTCTTCAAGGCCTCGACCGGCCTGACGCCAAAGGACTATGCCGCAGCCGACCGGGCGAAGAAGCTCCGCGAGGGCCTGGATGCCGGCAGCAGCATCACCCAGGCGATCTACGATGCCGGCTTCAATTCGAGCGGACGCTTCTACGAGAAATCGACAGGGATGCTCGGCATGACGCCGACACGGTATCGCGCCGGCGGGGCCGACGAGGCGATCAAGTTCGCGGTTGGCCAGAGCGCTCTCGGCGCCATCCTGGTCGCATCAAGCACGAAAGGCGTCGCCTCGATCCTGCTCGGCGACGATCCCGGCGAACTCGTCCGCAATCTCCAGGATCGTTTTCCGAAGGCACGGCTGATCGGCGCCGACCGGGACTACGAGGCGCTGATCGCCCGCGTCGTCGGCTTCGTCGAGAATCCCGGCCTCGGACTCGACCTGCCGCTCGACGTGCGCGGCACCGCCTTCCAGCGCCGCGTCTGGCAGGCACTACAGGAGATTCCGGTCGGCGAGCGGGTATCCTATTCCGAAATCGCCCGCCGTATCGGCTCGCCACATGCGGTGCGCGCCATCGCCGGGGCCTGTGCCGCCAACCCGATCGCGCTGGCCATTCCCTGCCACCGCGTCGTCCGCAGCGATGGTGACCTCGCCGGCTATCGCTGGGGCCTCGAACGCAAGCGCGCGCTCATCGAGAAGGAAGCCACGGCATGAACGAGATGGCCACGATCGATCGCGCCTCGGCGGACAAGTCCGCGGAGGCACGGGTCGCCACTTACGATTGGGGCGTGCTCGCGGATGAACTCGACGGCTTCGGCAGCGCCGTTCTGCCCAAGCTGCTGACGCTGGAGGAGTGCCGCGCGGTCGCGGCGCTCTATCCCGACGAGAGCCATTTCCGCAGCCATATCGTCATGGCGCGGCATGGCTTCGGCAAGGGCGAGTACCGCTATTTCAGGTATCCGCTCCCCGATCTGGTCGGCAGCCTCCGGACAGCGCTCTATCCGCGCCTCGCCGGCGTCGCCAATGCGTGGAATGTTCGCATGGGCATCGACGAGCGCTATCCCGATGCGCATGCCGGATTCCTGCAGCAATGCCATGAGGCCGGCCAGTCACGGCCGACACCGCTGCTGCTGCAATACGTCCCGGGCGATTTCAATTGCCTGCATCAGGACCTCTACGGCGACATCGCCTTTCCGATCCAGGTCGCGATCCTGCTGTCCGAACCGGGACGCGACTTCACCGGCGGCGAGTTCGTCCTGACCGAGCAGCGCCCGCGCATGCAGAGCCGGGTCGAGGTTGTACCGCTGCGCCGGGGCGATGCGGTCGCCTTTGCCGTCCATAACCGGCCGGTGCAGGGCTCGAAGGGGAATTATCGCGTCAACCTGCGCCATGGCGTCAGCCGCGTCCGCTCAGGCAGGCGCCACACACTCGGCATCATCTTCCACGACGCGCGCTGAGGGCAGGCATCGGCCGTCTCACGCGATCACCAACATGAAAAAGCCTCGGCGATCGAACCGCCGGAGCTTTTTGGCTTGGCTTCCCGCCGCTCGCCGCACCGGTCAATGCGCTTGAGAGCCCTGCTCGCGCGCAAGCAGCGCCCGCTTGCGCCTGACACCCCAGCGATATCCAGAGATCGAGCCGTCCTTCTTGATGACGCGATGGCAGGGAACGAGGATCGCGACGGCGTTGTTGGCGATCGCCTGCGTCACGTCGCGGGAATCGCGCGTGCCGAGCCTGGCGGCGAGTGCGCCATAACTCGTGGTCTGGCCGGTCGGAATCTCCCGGAGCATCTGCCAGACCTTCACCTCATAGGCTGTGCCGCGCAGGTCGAGCGGCAAGTCGCAAACGCTCGCCGGATCGTCGATCACGCCCGCCACCGTCGTCGCCACTTCCGTCAGCCCCTCCTGGCTATGTTCCAGAACGGCGTCCGGAAAGCGGGCCTCAAGCGCGCTTTCTATCGCCGCATGGTCGGAACTGAACTCGACGGCCACGATCCCCTTGTCGGAGATCGCGACCATGAAGTCGCCGAGGGAGCTGATCCCCCAGGCAAAACGGATGATCTCTTTCATCGTCCCAATCCTCGAAGCTGAGTGTTGGGCGAGTCTAGAAAGCCGAGCGAAGGACCGCGCTCCGGCCCTTGCTTTCAAATCGGAGAAAACGAACAATTTCCGGCCGGTGCCGGGCGCGTCCCGTCGTCATTCCAGCGGGCCGACCGCGCTCTCGACCGCCTCGACGATCGCGCCGGAGCGCAGCAGCGTCAGCGCCTGGTTGATCTCCGTGGCGTACCAGCGGTCGCCCTGGAGCGAAGGCGGGATCACCGCCCGCACCGCGTCGAGCGCAGCGCGGCTGCCCTTGGCGATCGGATAATCCCTGGCGAGCTCGTCGACGAGGCTGAGCGCCTGGCAAGCCATCAGGATCTCGCAGGCGAGGATCTGCTCGACGTTCTCGACCACAGTCCGGGCCTTGCGCGCGCACCAGGTCGAGTTCGAGACATGGTCCTCGGCGTTCGACTTGCCGGGGATCGAGTCGACCGAGCCGGGGGTCGAGAGATGCCGGTTCTCCATCACCAGCGCCGACATCGAGCACTGCACCGTGGCATAGCCGGTGTTGAGCCCGCGCTTGCCCGCCAAGAGGTTGCGCGGCAGGCCGTAGCTCATGGTCGGGTCGATCAGGCGCGCCAGCCGACGCTCGGAGATCGAGCCGAGATCGGTGGCGGCGATGGCGAGCAGGTCCATCGCCTGCGCGACGTAGGCGCCATGGAAATGGCCGGCCGAGATGCAGACATAGCCGTCGCCGTCCTTGCAGATCAGCGGGTTGTCGGTGGCCGAGTTGATCTCGGTGGTCATCACCCGGGTAACGAACTCCATCGCCTCGCGCACCGGCCCGTGGACCTGCGGGCCGCAGCGGATCGAATAGACGTCCTGCACGCGCGACGGCGCCTTGCTGCCGGGCGTGCGCGCCTCGTCCGGGAAGACAAGCTGCCTGGCCGCTTCGCCGCAGCGCTTCGAGTCGCCGGCGATGCGCAGGATGTTGCGTGCCGTCGCCGCCTGGCCGGGATGCGGGCGAGCCTTGTGGACACGCGGATCGAAGGCGGCGAGCTCGCCGCGGATGCATTCCAGCGTCAGCGCGAGCGCGATGTCGGCATGCTTCAACAGCCGGCGGGCATCCTCCATCGCCAGCACGCCGATGGCGAGCGAGACGGTGGAGCCATTGATCAGGGCCGAAGCGTCCTTGGCCGCGAGCGGGAACTCGACCTGGAGCCCGGCCCGCTGCAGCGCCTCGCGCGCCGGCATGCGCACGCCCTTGTAGACCATCTCGGCTTCCGGGAAGCCGCAGATCGCGCCCGACATGTGCGCGAGCGGAGCAAGGTCGCC
Organism: Allobosea sp. NPDC003192; assembly: GCF_050275675.1. Classification (NCBI taxonomy): domain Bacteria; kingdom Pseudomonadati; phylum Pseudomonadota; class Alphaproteobacteria; order Hyphomicrobiales; family Alloboseaceae; genus Allobosea; species Allobosea sp. NPDC003192. The sequence continues at coordinate 70,533 of NZ_JBNNPK010000006.1, read as the reverse complement.
GGAGGCGCCGACCGAGCCCTTGGACGGGATCACCGGATGCAAGCCGGCATTGAGGCATGCGAGCAGGCGCTCGACCACTTCGACGCGCGGGCCGGAATAGTTCGAGGCGAAGGCGTTGGCGCGCAGCAGCATGGTGGCGCGGGTCGCGTCCTCGGCCAGCGGCTCGCCGATGCCGGTCGCATGCGCATAGACGGTGTTGCGCTGATAGTCCGTCATCTCGGACATCAGCACGCGCTGGTCCTTGAACAGGCCGACGCCGGTGTTGAACGAATACATGAACGGCGCGTCGTCGCTCATGAAATTCGCATCGATATAGTCGCGCGCCTCGGCGATGCGCTCGCGCGCCTCGGGAGCGAGCGTCGCGGCGGCGAAGCCGGCCTCGCCATCGGCGCGCGCGACGCGCACCACCTGCTCCGCGGTCAGTGTCGTTCCGTCGATCGCGACGCTCATGGTCGGTCTCCTGCTCAGGTCCTGAAGGTTTCGGAGGAAGCGGTGCGCAGGACGTCGACGAGCACGTCGACCGCGACCTGCACGTCGGCGGCCTCGACCGCCTCCGCCGGATTGTGGCTGATGCCGCCGGCGCAGCGCATGAACAGCATGCCGAACGGGCAGAGATTGGCGATGGCGAGGCCGTCATGCCCCGCCCCACTCGGCAGCCGCAGCGGGGCGACGCCCCGCGCCGCCACCGATTTCTCCAGCGCCGCAACGATCGCCGGCGAGCAGACCGCCGCGTCCTCCTCGTAGAAGGCGACGATCGTCGAGGTCACATTGCGATAGGCGGCGATCGCCTCGAAGGCGCGCTTGAGGTCGCGGACAGCGGCGTGGCGCGCCTCGTCCGAGGGGCTGCGCAGGTCGAGCGAGAACTCGGCGCGCGAGGCGATGACGTTGACCGCGCTCGGCGCGATGGCGATGCGCCCGACCGTGGCGACGACGTCGCGACGCATCGAGGCGACACGCTCGACCGCCAGGATCATCTCAGCCGCCGCCGCGCAGGCGTCACGGCGCAGGTTCATCGGCACCGTGCCGGCATGACCGGCGACGCCGTCGATGGTGATGGTGAAGCGGCTGGCGCCGCTGATCGCGGTGACGATGCCGACCGGCAGGCCGCGCTCCTCCAGCACCGGCCCCTGCTCGATATGGACCTCGACATAGCCGAGGATACCGGCCGGGTCGCGCCGGATGCGGGGGATGCCCGCCGGATCCAGGCCGAACTCGGTCAGCGCCCGGCGCAGCGAGACGCCGTCGGTATCGCAGACCTCCAGCGCGGCGGGATCGAAGCGGCCGGCGACGGCGCGCGAGCCGTTCAGCGTCACCGGGAAGCGCACGCCCTCCTCGTCGCCGAAGGCGAGCACCTCGATCGCGAAGGGCAGTTCGATCCCTTCAGCCCGCAGTCGCCTGACCGCCTGGATCGCGGCGACAACGCCGAGATTGCCGTCGTATTTGCCGGCGTTGCGAACCGTATCGATATGCGAGCCGAGCAGCAGGGTCGGCAGGCCCTCGCCGCCGCCCTCGCTACGGCCAACGACGTTGCCGATGTCGTCGACATGGGTCGCAAGGCCCGCCTCCTGCATCCAGGCATCGACCTGGCCGATGGCCTGGCGATGCTCCGGCGTGAGGAACAGCCGGGTCAGCGCGCCCTGGTCGCTGGAGAAGCGCGCGAGATCGTCGAGGCGGCGCATGACCTCATGGCCGTCCGGCGCCGCGTTGGAGCGCCTGTCACGGGATGCGTTCTGTAAGAGCGTCATGGTGCGCTTCCCCTTGGCAGGCCCCTGCCCGCCCCGATCGGAGCCTTCAGGCTTTCTCAGTCTGGCCGATCTCGAAATTCGCCAGCGTCTCCAGCGCGCGGACCATGCCGGAATGATCCCAGGCGGCACCGCCATGGGCCGCGCAGGCGTTGAACAATTCCTGCGCCGTCGCCGTGTTCGGCAGGGAAACGCCGAGCGCGCGCGCCGTCGACAGGGCCAGATTCAGGTCCTTCTGGTGCAATTCGATGCGGAAGCCCGGCGCGAAGGTGCGCTTGATCATGCGCTCGCCATGCACCTCCAGGATGCGGGAGGAAGCGAAACCGCCCATCAGCGCTTGGCGGACCTTGGCGGGATCGGCGCCCGCCTTGGCTGCGAACAGCAGCGCCTCGCCGACTGCCTCGATGTTGAGGGCGACGATGATCTGGTTGGCGACCTTGGTGGTCTGGCCGTCGCCATTGCCGCCGACCAAAGTGATGTTCTTGCCCATCAGGTCGAAGAGCGGCTTCACCGTATCGAAGGCGCCCTGCGGCCCGCCGACCATGATCGAGAGCGTCCCGGCCTTGGCGCCGACCTCGCCGCCCGAGACCGGCGCGTCGAGATAGTCGCAACCGAGTGCGTTGATCCGCCTGGCGAACTCCTTGGTCGCGACCGGCGAGATCGAGCTCATGTCGACGACGATCTTGCCGCTCGACAGGCCCTTGGCGACGCCGGTCTCGCCGAACAGCACGTCCTCGACATGAGGGGTGTCCGGCACCATGGTGATGATGATCTCGGCGTTCTGCGCGACCTCCGTCGCGGAGGCGCAAGGGCGCCCGCCGGCCGCGGTCAGTTCCTGCGGAACCTGGGTGCGGCTGTAGAGATGGGCCTCATGTCCACCCTTGATCAGCTGGCCCGCCATCGGCGCGCCCATGATGCCGAGCCCGATGAATCCGATCTTCATGACGTGTCCTCTGCTCGCTGGGGTCAGCGCGTTGCGGTCTTGAGCCATCCCAGCCCCTCGACCGTGCCAGCCTGCGGCTTGTATTCGCAGCCGATCCAGCCGGCGTAGCCGAGCCGGTCGATGAGCCCGAACAGGAAGCCGTAATTGATCTCGCCGGTGCCGGGCTCGTTGCGGCCGGGATTGTCGGCGAGCTGCATATGGGCGATGCGCGGCAGCAGCTTCTCGATCGTCGCCGCCAGCTCACCCTCCATGCGCTGCATGTGATAGATGTCGTATTGCAGCTTGAGATTGTCGGAGCCGGTCGCGTCGATGATGGCGATGCCCTCGGCCGAGCGATTCACGACATAGCCGGGGATGTCGTAAGCGTTGATCGGCTCCATGATCAGCAGGATGCCCTCCCGCTTCAGCGCCGCCGCCGCGAAGGCGAGATTGTCGACCAGCGTCTGCCGCGCCTTGTCGCGCTCGACCCCGGCCGGCGCCAGGCCCGCCAGGCAGTTGACCAGCGTGCCGCCGAGCGCCTTGGCATAGTCGATCGCCTTGCCGACGCCGTCCTGGAACTCGCCGACGCGATCGGGGTGACAGGCGATGCCGCGCTCGCCCTTGTCCCAGTCGCCGGCCGGCAGGTTGAACAGCACCTGGGTCAGGCCGTTCGTCTTGAGCCGCTCGGCGATGTCGTCCTTGGCGAAGGCATAGGGAAACAGGAACTCGACGCCCTTGAAGCCGGCTTTGGCGGCGGCATCGAAGCGGTCGAGGAAGGGATGCTCGTTGAAGAGCATCGTCAGGTTGGCACAGAACTTCGGCATGGGTTGAAAGCTCCCGGTCGGTGTCAGTCGAGCAGCGCGATGGCGGTCGGCGCGTCCTCGGCCGCGAGCGCGAGGTCCTCGAACTCCGTCACCTTGTCGATGTCGGTCCCCATCGCGACATTGGTGACGCGCTCCAGGATGATCTCGACGACGACCGGCACGCGGAACTCGTCCAGCATCGCCTTGGCCCGCTCGAGCGCCGGCAGGATCTCCTGCGCCTGCGTGACCCGGATCGCCTTGCAGCCGAGCCCTTCGACGACCTTGACGTGGTCGACGCCGTAGACGCCGAGCTCGGGCGCATTGAGGTTCTCGAAGGACAGCTGCACGCAGTAGTCCATGTTGAAGCCGCGCTGCGACTGGCGGATCAGCCCGAGATAGGAGTTGTTGACGAGGACATGGATGTAGGGCGTGCGGAACTGGGCGCCGACCGCCAATTCCTCGATCAGGAACTGGAAGTCGTAGTCGCCGGAGATCGCGACCACCGGCGTGCCGGGCGTCGCGGCGCAGACGCCGAGCGCCGCGGGAATCGTCCAGCCGAGCGGCCCCGCCTGCCCACAATTGATCCAGCCGCGCGGCTTGTAGACGTGCAGGAACTGGGCGGCGGCGATCTGCGACAGGCCGATCGTGCTGACATAGGTGGTGTCGCGGCCGAAGGCCTTGTTCATCTCCTCATAGACACGCTGCGGCTTGATCGGGTTCTCGTCGAAATGTGTCCGGCGCAGCATGGTGCGCTTGCGCTCGCGGCATTCCTCGACCCAGGCCGTCCGGTCCTTGAGTTTGCCGGCGGCGCGCCATTCCGTGGCGACCTCGACGAACAGCTCCAGCGCCTTGCCCGCATCCGAGGCGATGCCGAAATCGGGCGTGAAGACGCGGCCGATCTGGGTCGGCTCGATATCGACATGGGTGAAGCTGCGGCCCTTGGTATAGACGTCGACATTGCCGGTGTGGCGGTTGGCCCAGCGGTTGCCGATGCCCAGGACATGGTCCGAGGCGAGCATGGTCGCGTTGCCGTAGCGATGGCTGGTCTGCAGGCCGGCCATGCCGACCATCAGCGGATGGTCGTCCGGGATCGAGCCCCAGCCCATCAGGGTCGGGACGACCGGCACGCCGGTGATCTCGGCGAACTCGACCAGGAGATCGGAGGCGTCGGCATTGATGATGCCGCCGCCGGCGACGATCAGCGGCCGCTCGGCGCCGTTCAGCATGGTCAGCGCCTTCCCGATCTGGGCGCGGGTCGCCGCCGGCCTGTAGACCGGCAGCGGCTGGTAGGTGTCGGGATCGAACTCGATCTCGGCGGTCTGGACGTCGAAGGGCAGGTCGATCAACACCGGGCCGGGACGGCCACTGCGCATCAGATGAAAGGCCTGCTGGAAGATGCCCGGGACCTGCCCCGGCTCGCGCGCCATCACCGCCCATTTGGTCACGGGCTTGGCGATCGACTCGATGTCGACGGCCTGGAAATCCTCCTTGTGCAGCCGGGCGCGCGGCGCCTGGCCGGTGATGCACAGGATCGGGATCGAATCCGCCCAGGCCGAATAGAGCCCGGTGATCATGTCGGTGCCGGCCGGCCCGGACGTGCCGATGCAGACGCCGATATTGCCGGCTTCAGCGCGGGTATAGCCCTCGGCCATGTGCGAGGCGGCCTCGACATGGCGGGCCAGGATGTGACCGATGCGGTTGCGCGGCCTCAGCGCGGCATAGAACGGGTTGATCGCAGCGCCCGGAACGCCGAAGGCCTGCCTGACGCCCTCCAGCTCCAGGATCAGCACGGCGGCTTCGGCAGCGGTCATCTTCGGCATGGCCTATCCTCCCGATCAGCGCATCCGCGCCTTGTTGTCGGAAAGCAGTGGCAGTCGAAGACCAATCGGTCCAATATATTGTTCGTTCCTATCTATATGTATGACATATAGATAGGAAACCGGCGGCACGGCGGGAGCTCGGGATGGAACTGCGTCACCTGCGCTATTTCGTGGCCCTGGCCGAAGAGCTGAGCTTCACTGCCGCCGCCCAGAAGCTGAACATCTCCCAGCCGCCGCTGAGCCAGCAGATCCGCGACCTCGAACATGAGCTGAAGACGGAGCTGTTCCGCCGCAGCAGCCGGCAGGTCGAGCTCACCGCTGCCGGCCATGCCTTCCGCCGCCATGCGCTCGCCATCCTGGCGCAGACGCGGCAGGCGGCGGCGCAGGTGCGGGCGATCGGCCAGGGCCGGGCCGGAATCATCCACCTGGCGACGACGAATTCCGTGCTGCTCAGCGGTCTGTCGCTGGCGATCGCCGAGTTTCAGCGCATGCATCCGGATGTCGAGATCACCATCGACGAGATGCCACCGCAGGAGCAGATCGCGGCGCTCAAGGCGCGGCGGGTCGACATCTGCTTCCTGCGCCTTGCCCCCGACGACCGCGACCTCGTCATCCGCCGCGTCTGGAGCGAGCGGATCGGCCTGGCGGTCCCGGCCGGCCATAAGTTGGCGGGAAAGAAGGCGACCACGATCCTGGAGCTGAAGGACGAGGACTTCGTCTTCTATCGGCTGCGCGATTCCGCCTTCGCCGCGCATCTGCAGTCCTTCTGCGCGCAGCTCGGTTTCCTGCCCAGGATCGTGCAGCAGGTGGTCGAGTCGATGTCGATCGTCAGCCTGGTCTCGGCCGGACTCGGCATCGGCTTCGTGCCGGAATCGGTCGGCAGGCAGGGCCTGCCCGGCCTGCGCTATCTGCGCCTCACCGGCCCCTGCCCTGTGGCGGACGTGCATGCCGTGACGCAGAAGGACGCCGAGCCGATCATCGACCAGTTCATCGCCTTCGCCGCACAGGCGAAGGCCAGCTAGGCGGGTCTATCGCGGCAGCAGCTCGTTCAGCTGAAAAAGAGAGCTGATTTCGACCCGCGCCAGCATCGCCGAATCCTGCCAGAGTGATTCAAACTGATGCGAAGGCGATTCAGAAATCGCCCGTAAATTATTGTCATAATTTCGTTTCTAAGTCGACCTAGACAACCGGAGAAAACCCCGAGGCCGTTTCCAGAACGCCTCCTGGAAAGCTCCGGAGCGGATGCGTTTGCAGGCGTCAGGCCGCGCGCGAGGCCTGCAATTCATCCGTCACCTGCGCCAGCCTGCTGCGGGTGATGAAGCTGATCTGGGCGAGCGCTTCCTCGCGCTCCGGAGCGGTGTCGCGCGCCGCGCGGCGCGCCAGCTCGGCATAGATGCCGGCCTTGGTGTAGTGCCTGACACAGGCGATGAAGGGAAAGCCGTGCCGCTCGCGATAGGCGCGGTTGAGCGTGTCGATCAGCCGGACCTCCGCCTGCGTCAGGCTGGTGAGGCCGGCGCTGGCCTGCTCGACATCCGAGGACTGGGTCAGCTCACCCCGCTTGGCCTCGCGCCCGGCGAGCTCCGGATGGGCGCAGAGGAGTGCGATCAGCTTCGCCTCGTCGCTGTCGCGGACGGCGGCGATCATGGCCGCATGCATCGCGTCGATGCTGGCGAAGGGACGCGCCGCAGAGGCCGCCTCGGCGACCCAGGGCGAATGCTCGAAGATCGCGCCGAAGGCGGATACGAAGCCGGGCCGATCCATGGCGTTGATCGCCGCCAGGGTGAAGGGCGGCTGCGTTGCTTTGGAAGAGGGCGTCATCTCGGTTTCCTGTCCTTCGGAACATGGCCGGCGCAAACGGCTCGCCATCGCTCCCTCGCATGTACCGCATGCCGCGCTACCTGAAGATCGGGCGCGCCCAATTCCCATTATTTGCAAAGCCGAATAGAGCTTGAGGGGGATGGCTTGCCCGAGCCGTTCCGTCGCGAAGGTCGTCGGCCATGCAGCCTACCGAGAACCCCCTCGACGCCCAGCTCCTGCGGGTTTTCTGCATCCTCCTGGCGGAGCGCAGCGTCACCCGAACGGCCGCCCGACTGAACCTGTCGCAGCCTGCCGCCAGCCTCGCCCTGAAGCGCCTGCGCGAAATCTTCGGCGATCAGCTGCTGGTGCGCGGCCGCGACGGCATGGTGCCGACCGAGCGGGCGATCGCACTGCAGCAGACCGCGATCAAGGCGCTGGAGGAGCTGGACAATCTGCTGGTCGACCCGAACCGGGTCGACCCGGCCTCGAGCCTTCAGAGCTTCACCATCGCCCTACCCGACTATGTCGCGCCGGCCTATCTCGCCGGAGCGGTCCGCGAGTTCCGCCAGCGCGCGCCCCATGCCCGGCTCGCTTTGCGCTCGCTCGGCGCCGATTTCGATTTCGAAGGCGCGCTCGCAGCCGGTACGGTCGACATCGTCATCGGGAACTGGCCCTCGCCTCCGCCCTATCTGCGCACCTCGACCTTGTTCGAGGACGATGTCGTCTCCCTGGTCGACCGCGAGCACCCCTTTGCGCGCGAGGCCCCGTCGCGAGCGGACTTCCTCGCGGCCAACCACATCGCGCCGACGCCCTATTCGATCGCCCATCGCGGCGTGGTCGAGACCCATCTGACCAAGATGCGGATCAGCCGCGAGCGGCGGCTGGTGATCTCCTATTTCGCGATGGCTCCCTATATGCTCGTCGGGACCGACCTGGTCTTCACCACCAGCCGGCATTTCGCGCGCTACTTCACCACGATCCTGCCGCTGGCGATCGTCGAGCCGCCGCTCGAATTCCCGCGCATGCGGTTCTACCAGCTCTGGCACGACCGCACCCAGCACTCGCCGATCCACCACTGGCTGCGCCAGGTCCTGACCCGCAACCGCCTCCCGGGCGAGCCTGCCGCGGGTTCGTAGGGATCGAACAGAAACGGCCGCCCACCGGTGTTGCACCATGCGGGCGGCCCGGTCTGGCAGAAGCTGCTTTCCGTCAGCTGCGACGGGGAACCGCCTCCGCTTAGGTAGCGTCTCGCGACGCTCGCGGCTTCTGCGGCCGCGGCCCCAGCCCCCTTATTTCCCGGCCTTGGCGGAGGTGGGGATGAACTTGATGATCAGGAACACAGTGGCCGCTTCGAACAGGGCGACCATCCAGAGCCCTGGCGACATCAGCCCCGTCGCATCCTTGATTACGCCCATCGCGAAGGGCGCTCCGAACCCGGCCAGGTTCGCCACCGAGTTGATCAAGGCGACGCCGGCGGCGGCGGCCGAGCCCGACAGGAATGCGTTGGGCATCTGCCAGAATACCGGGATGGCACTCATCGTGCCGATGATGGCGAAAGCCAGCGCGATCAGGGCGAAGTAGGAACCGTTCGGAACCAGGAAGCCGAGCGCCGCCATCCCAGCCGCACCCAGCAGGGCGGCAAATCCGGTATGCAGCCGGGCTTCCCGATGACGATCCGAGCTCCGGCCGATCAGGATCATGCCGGCGGCGCCGCAGAGATAGCAGGCCGCCATGATCCAGCCGACGGCGGCCGGGCTGGTGAAGCCGACCTCACGCACCGCGGTCGGGCCCCAGAAGGTCAGGGTCGAATTCGCGAGGATGATGCAGAAGTAGATCGCGATGAACTGCCAGACCCGCGGATCGCGCAGCGACTTCAGGATCTTGTGCTCACGCGGGCCGAGCGCAGTGCGATCACGCTCCAGATCGGCGAGGATCAGGCTCTTCTCCCTATCGGTGAGCCAGTTCGCCTTCTCTGGCTTGTCGGTCATGTAGAACAGGGTGACGATGCCGGCGATCACCGAGGGAATGCCCTCGATCAGGAAGACCCACTGCCAGCCGGCCCAGCCATTGGCGCCATTGAGCTGGGTCATGATCGTGCCGGCCAGCGGGCCGCCGAGCACGCCGGCCAGGGCCGAGGCGGACATGAACAAGCCGAAGGCCTTGGCGCGCCGCTCCGTCGGATACCAGTAGGTCAAATAGAGGATGACGCCGGGATAGAAGCCCGCCTCGAAGACGCCTAGCAGGAAGCGCAGGATGTAGAACTGCGTCGGCGTCGTCACGAACATCATCGCGACGCAGGTGATGCCCCAGAGCATGGTGATGCGGGCGATCGTCTTGCGCGCCCCGATCCGCTCGAGGAGCAGATTGCTCGGCACCTCGAACAGGAAGTAACCGATGAAGAAGATGCCGGCGCCGAGGCCGTAGATCGCTTCGCTGAACTTGAGATCGTTCAGCATCTGCAGCTTGGCGAAACCGATGTTGACCCGGTCGATCCAGGCAAGGATCCAGAGCACCATCAGAAACGGAATGAGACGCCAGGTAACTTTGCTGAAAGCCGCATCCAATTGCTGTGATGGCGTGCTCTCGGAGATGTCCGCTCCGTGAGTGACGGCTGTCGACATGATGATCTCCCCTGTGCGCCGCGGTCTTTCAGGCTCGGCCCGACCACTGGCTCCGACCATGCCGAATAGTCCGATTGGCGCTCCACGGTGAGCCCGGTTCCGAAATGCCCATTATTTGCAGATTGAATATGCTTTGCCGGGCAGGGCCGCGGGGCTGGATCGAGGCTGCGATCCATGGGCGTCGAAACGCCGGCGGTCGCGACAAGGGTCGACGGCAAGGACGATATGCTGGAGGCCGAAGCCGAGTGCGGCGGTCCTCCCGCCGTTCTACGCCGCCAACGCCTCGGTTGCGGCGGTCACCTGCCAGCCCTGCAATTCGCGCCAGTTCGGCTCCAGCTCGGCGAAGCGCGCCAGGCCGAAGCTGGAGATGTCGGCGAAGCCGCAGGCGCCGTCGACAATGAGGTCCCGGATCGCCCGCCCGCTTGCAGGCGAGAGGCCGAAGCCGACGCTCGACAAAGTCGCGACCACGACATTTGCCTGGGAGGCGAGACGGTCGATCACCGGCCGTCCGTCGGGCGTGTTCTCGATCACCCCGGCCCAGGAGCGGATGATGCGGGCATGCGCCGCCTTGGGCAGCAATTGCGCGAGCCGCATGCCCATATGCAGCATCAGCGGCGTCGTCGGCTTCGCCGGCGTGCCCTCCTCCGCCATGGCCAGCCATTCATGTGGCCCGCCGCCATAGGCGAGGTTGCCGCGCAGCGTCTGGCGGCCATAGAGCCCGCAGCCATCGACGCCGCCGAGCGGCATCAGCGGCAGCGGCTCCGTGACGATCATCTCGCAGCGGGCCGACTGCACCGGCACCTCCTGCCCGAGCATCGCGGAGAGCCGCCCGGTCTGCGGGCCGGCGGCGAGCACGAGGCTATCGCAGCCGATCGGCCCGCGATCGGTCTCGACCGCGACAACGCGGCCGCTCTCGGTCCGGAAGCCGGTGACGGTGGTGTTCTGCAGAACGCGCCCGCCATGGTCCTGCATCGCCCAGGCATAGCCTTGCAGCGTGCGATGCGGATTGGCATGGCCGCCGAACTTGTAGTGGTAGCCGCCTACGACAGTGTCGCCCGCCAACGGCACCATCTCCTTGGCCTGCTTGACGTCGAGCACCTCGGACTCGAAGCCCTGCCGTGCGGCATTGCGCAGGGCGCGGCCATAGAGCGCCATCTGATGCTCGCTCGATGCGAGGCGAACACGCTCGCCCCTGAACTCGGTCGGATAGCCGAGCAGTTCGTCCATGATCGGCCAGAGCCGCTGCTCCTCGGCGAAGAGTGGCGAATGATGATGCGAACAGCCGCCGCCATTGCGGCCTGAGGCTTCCCAGCCGATCAGCCCCTTTTCCAGCACCAGCACATCGACGCCGTCCCGCGCCAGCCACCAGCCGGCGGAAAGACCGGTGACGCCGCCGCCGACGATGACGACGGAAGCTCCCTTGATCTCGCTCATGATGGCTCTCACTCGCTCGCGACGGGGCCGGTCGCGTCATTGGTCGCGACGGTGTAGCGCGCCGGCACCTCCCAGAATGGCACCCATTGCGCGTGCATGCCGAACCAGGTGTCCCAATGCTCGGCCTGCTCGGGCGCCTCAGGGACAAGGGCGGTCATCGCCAGTGGCATCGGCCGGACCGGCGCGCGGTAGCCGGCGAGCGGGATCGCCGAGAGCGGCTGCGCTGCGCCGAGCGCCAGCAGGGCGGCGACCTGCTCGCGGCAGCGGCGGCCCTGGCAGGGACCCATGCCGGCGCGGGTCAGGCGCTTGACCTGGTCGGGATTGGGCGGGCCATCGCCGAGCAAAGCCGAGAGCGAGCGGTCATTGCGGCGCTCGTTCTGCCAGTCGAGATAGCGCGGCGGGCGGACTTCGAGGATCTCGCGCGCCGTCACCTCCTCGCATTGGCAGACATGGAATTCGGCGCGCGCCTCGATCACGCTGGCCCGAACCCAGGCGAGCCGATAGGCGGAGATGTCATAGCCCGGCGGGGGCGGCGCGGCGGCCTCCATACTGGCGCTGTCTTCGCCGAGCGCCGCGACGGCGCGGGCGGCCTCCGCTTCGGCAATGGCGCGATCGCGCGTCTTGTCCGCCCAGATGCCGGCGCAATCGCCCACCGCATAGACGTTCGCGATGGTGGTGCGCTGGCTCGTGTCGAGCACGGGTGCATAGCCGCCGCACTCGGCCTGGAACGCGACCTTGCAACCGGCGGCGTCGATCAGGTCGATGACCGGCGTCGCACCGACCGCCAGCACGATCCCGTCGCAGGCGATGGCGCGTTCTTCGCCAACCGGGCGGCCTTCCCCGTCCAGGCTCGCGACCAGCGCCGCTTCGACGCCGTCGCGGCCGGTCGCTTCACGCACGACATGACCGGGCAGGATTTCGGTGCCGCTGGCGCTGAGCTTCGCCAGCAAGTCCGCATCGCCAATCGGTTCCGCCGCCTGCTCGACGATGGCGGCGATCGCGACGCCCGCCTCACGCAACGCGAGCGCGGTGGTTAGCGCTTCCGTGCTCGAACCGAGGATCACGGCCTTGCGCGGGCCGAAGGCGTCATAGCGGGTCGCGAGGTTGAGCGCGGCGGTGGCGCCCATCACGCCAGGCTTTTCCCAGCCGGGGAAGCCGAGGCCCATGTCGCGGCGGCCGCAGGCGACGATGACGTGCTGCGCCTGGACGAGGATACTGCTCTCCTCATCGGCGAGGCCGGCGACGAGGCCGGGCATCCAGCCGAGCGCCGGGCCGTTGGCGTAGAGCCCCCAGCAGGCCGTGCCGAGGCGAAGATCGACGCCGGCCTCGAAGGCTTCGGCGATCCGCGGCTCGGAGGCAACGAAGGCTTCCATCATGGCGTTGCGGTTGCGAGCACTCGCCGCCATGCCTTGGCCGAAATGCAAGGGGACGTCGTCACCCATCGTCCTGAACGGAACCGGGTTCTCATCGACCAGCAAGACGCCCAAGCCCCGCGCCGCCGCGCCGATGGCCGCTGCGAGCCCAGCCGGACCGGCGCCGATGACGAGGACATCAACGCTCTCGGCGATGGCGAGCGGCTTGCCGGTGACGGATTTGGGATCGGAGGCCGGAACGGTCATGGGCTGCGCTTTCGAATGACTGGGCTCATTCTTGGCACCGGCGCCTGGCGGAGCCGGCCGGTTTGCGACATCGACCGGCCGGGACGCGACATCCCGGCTTGGGACACTTGCCCCGCTCAGAGCACCTGTTCGAGGAAGGCGCGGGTGCGGGGCTCGCGTGGTGCGCCGAAGAATTCGGCCGGCGACGCGTGCTCGACGATGACGCCGCCATCGGTGAAGTAGACGTGGTCGGCGACCTCGCGTGCGAAGCCCATCTCATGGGTGACGAGGATGCAGGTCATGCCCTCGGCCGCGAGGTCGCGGATGGTGACCAGCACCTCCTTCTTGGTCTCGGGGTCAAGCGCGGCGGTGACCTCGTCGAAGAGCATCACCTTCGGATTCATCGCCAGCGAGCGGGCGATGGCGACGCGCTGCTGCTGGCCGCCGGAGAGCTCGCCCGGATAGGCGTCGTGCTTGTGCGAGAGCCCGACCTTGGCGAGCAGGCGCCTGGCCCGCTCCCCGACCTCGGCAGGGTCCTGCTTCAGCACATGGATCGGCGCCATCATCACGTTCTGCAGCGCCGTCTTGTGCGGGAAGAGATTGTACTGCTGGAAGACGATGCCAACGTCGCGACGCAGCGCCAGCTTGTCCAGCGCGGGATCGTTGACCTGCCGTCCGGCGACGGTGATCGAGCCCTGGCTGATCGGCACCAGCGCGTTGATGCAGCGCAGCAGCGTCGATTTGCCCGATCCGGACGGGCCGATGATGCAGACGGTCTCGCCGCGGCGGATGGTGAGGCTGACATCCTTGAGCACGACGAAGGCGCCGAAGGCCTTCTCGACGCCCTCGACGACGACGACCGGCTCGCCGAGTTCATGGTTGGCGGCCATGGTCATCCCTTCACATTGAAGCGGCGTTCGAGCGCCATGGTCAGGCGCGCGATCGGGTAGCAGTAGGCGAAGAACATCAGGAGCAGCAGCAGGTACATCGGCAGCATCAGCTCGGGCCGGCTCTCGGCGACGAGGGCGGCGCGCGTGATGGTCAGCCCGTCCTGGATGCCGACGACCGAGATCAGCGTCGTCGCCATGGTCAGGATGGCGTAGAGGTTCATCCAGGGCGGCAGCATGCGCTTCACCGCCTGCGGCAGGATGATCATCCACATCGTCTGGCGGCGGGTGAAGGCGAGCGCCTCGGCCGATTCCCACTGGCCAGAGGGAATCGAGCGGATGCCGCCGCGCACGATCTCCGAGACATTGGCCGCGACGGGCAACGCCAAGCCGATGATCGCTTTGACCCAGGCCGGAAAGGCGATGGTAACCGGCCCGAGCCTGATCTCGAAGGGCAGGAGGAACATCGCGTAGAACAGCAGGACGAGCCAGGGCGCGTTGCGGAAGAACTGCGTCGCCGCCCAGGACGGCTTGCGCAAAGCGGCCGAGGGCGAGACCTGGCCGATGCCGAACAGCACGCCGACCGCGGTGCCGAGCGCCATCGAGAGGACGCTGATCAGCAGGTTGAACAGGAAGCCCTGGAAGATCAGCGGCGCCCAGCGCAGCAGGATGGTGACGGCGCCATCGCGCGCGGCAGGAGCCGTCGCCTGCGCCACGGCGAGCGAGGCAGCGAAGAGCACGGCGACGCCTGCGACGAGGCCGGCGCTGAGCATCATCGGCGCCGCGAGCCCGCTCGGTGCGATCGGCGTCGCGCGGAATGGCTTCAGGACGGGCAAATCGGTCGCGGCGGTCTTCATGGCATGTATCCGGGAATGCGCATGGCCCGCTCCCAGCGATGCATCACCCAGACCAGCACCGCGACCAGCAGCACATAGACGACGAGCAGCACGTTCATCATCTCGCGGACGTTGAAGACCTCGGACCAGATCTGTGACGCCGCATAGAGCAGTTCGGGCACGCCGATGGCGTAGGCGAGCGTCGTGGTCTTCACGAGGTTGACGAGGTTGTTGTTGAGCGCCGGCAGGCAGATGCGGAAGGCGAGCGGCAGCACGATCTGGCGCCAGAGCTGGAAGCGGGTGTAGCCGAGCGATTCCGCCGCCTCGACCATCGTCTCCGGCACGGCTTCGATCCCGGCGCGGAAGATCTCGACATTGAAGGCTCCGGCGAAGAGCGAGAAGGCGATGATCGCCCAGCCGGTGCCGCTGACCAGCGGCGACTGTCCGCCGAAGCCGTCCGAAACGGTCGGCAGCAGGCCGCCGACGGCGAAATAGAAGAAGGAGAGCTGCACCAGAGGCGGCGTGTTGCGGAAGAACTGGACGTAACCCCGCACCAGCAGACGGCCGAGCCGCGAATTGCTGCCAGCGATCCAGACGCCGAGCAGCCCGATCGCGAGCGAAGCCAGGATCGAGACGACGCAGATATAGGTCGTCGTCCACAGCCCGGTCAGGAAGCGCGAGCGGTCGAAGGCGTCGTAGAAGATCGAGAAGTTGAGGCCGTGGACCTCGTTCAGGCGCTCGAAGAAAGCGGCGATCATTGTGTCATCGGCCCGTCGCTGGCCACACCGTCATCCCGGGCGACCGAAGGGAGACCCGGGATCCATGTCGGAGCGCAGACGAATGAGGTTCGGGCATGGATCCCGGATCTCCGCTGCGCTCCGTCCGGGATGACGGCGCGGGTGGAACCAACGCGCCCTCGCCTACGAGCCGCCCTTCAGCTTCTTGTTGGTCTCGATCAGATAGGGGCTCTGCTTGATGCCCCATTTGGTCTCGAGCGCCAGCAGCTTGCCGCTCTTGTGCCAGTCGACCGACATCTCCTTGACCAGCTTGCCGAAGGCGCCGTCGAGATCCTCCAGCCGCACGCCGATCGCCCAGAGCTGCGGGTCCTCGGAGGTCAGCGGCATCTCGTAGTTCGCCCATTTCGGGTCGCCGCCCGACAGGGTCGAGACGATCAGCGTGTCGTCGAACAGGAAGGCGACGCAGTTGTTGCCCTGCAGCGCGTTCAACCCGTCCGGCACCGAGGGGAACACCACCATCTCCGGCGAATACATCTGCGAGACCCGGCGGTTGTAATAGGCGCCCTGCACGGCGCAGACCTTGCGGCCCTTGAGGTCTTCCCACTTCTTCAGGCCGGCGCTCTTGGGCGCCAGCACATTGGTGGCGCCGGCATAATAGTTCGGCTCGATCATGCCGATCTGCTTGCGCCGGTCCTGCGTGTCGCCGAGCGTCGCCAGGATCATGTCGATGCGGCCCTGGCGCAGGAACTCGATGCGGTTGGCGGCGATCACCGGCACCATTTCGAGCTTCACGCCGATCTTGCTCGCAACCTCCTGGGCAAGATCGATCTCGAGGCCGACGATCTTGCCTGACGGATCGAGGAAGCCCCAGGGCTTGTAGTCGTTCTTGACGCCGACGGTGAGGACGCCCTTTTCCTTGATCTTGGCGAGCGTGTCCTGGGCAAAAGCCGGCGCAGCGGCAAGCGTGGCGGCGAGTGCGAACGCAAGAGCGGTCAATCGTTTCATCGGTCGCGATCCCCTTTATTTTATTTGAGGCTCTAGCTTCCGGCGGATCGGCGCACAGATTTGATCCTGTGCGACGCTTTCTTGACTCTCAGCGGCGAGCCGGGCGGACCTCCTGCAAGCGCTCGGCGCGCGGCGGGTGGCCAAAGCGCTCGCGATAGCTGCGCGAGAAATGGCTGGCGCTGGCGAAGCCGCAGGCGAGCGCCGTCTCCAGGATCGAGAGGCTGGTCTGGCGCAGGAGGTCGCGGGCGCGATCGAGGCGCAGGCCGAGATAATGCTCGCCGAGCGAGCGGCCGAGATGCTGGCGGAACAGGCGTTCGAGCTGGCGCAGCGAGACATTGGCCAGACGGGCGAGATCCTCGCGCGCCTCGGGCGTCTCGATGGTCTGTTCCATGCGGGCGATGACGCGAAGGAGCGGCGCATGGGCGATGCCGAGCCGCTCGCGCAGCGGCATGCGCTGCGGCCCCGCCCCTTCCCGGACATGGGTCTGCAGGAACCATTCGCTGACCGCGAGCGCGAGTTCGCTGCCATGCTCGCGCGCGATCACCCCGTGCAGCATGTCGAGCGGCGCCGTGCCGCCGCTGCAGGTCAAACGGTCGCGATCGATCTCGTAGAGCGAGCGCCGCAGGTCGAGATCGGGATACTCCTCCAGGAAGGCCGGCGCGTGCTCCCAGTGGATGGTGAAGCGGTAGCCGGAGAGCAGGTTGGCGCGCGCCAGCAGATAGGGGCCGCCCGAAACGCCGCCGATCTTGACCCCGCGCCGCGCCAGCTGGCGCAGCCAGGCGAAGGTCGGCTGGTGATGAAACAGCGCCGGGTTGCCGCCGGCGCAGACGAAGAGATAGTCGAGCCTGAGCTCGGCGCCGACGCTGGCATCGGCGGCGATGGCGACGCCGTTCGAGGCCGGCGCGGCGGCGCCATCGATCGAGACATGGCTCCAGCGATAGAGCGCTCGGCCCGAGAGCCGATTGGCGGCGCGTAAGGGTTCGATCGCCGAAGCGTAAGGCAGCAGCGCGAAGTCGGGGATCAGCAGGAAGCCGACATGGGTCGGCGTGCTGTCGTCGCTTTCAGGCAATCTGATGTCGCTATCGAGCATGTCGGCGAACCTATGTCGGTCAATCTCGCGATGACAAGACCGCCCGGACCCGTCGATGCGTTATTCCATCTTCTCGCTGCTGTCGCAGACCCTCCAGGGCCACAAGGGCTGGACGCCTGCTTGGCGCGATCCAGCGCCCAAGCCCGAATACGACATCATCATCATCGGCGGCGGCGGCCATGGCCTGGCGACGGCGCATTATCTCGCCAGCCGGCATGGCATCACCAATGTCGCTGTGCTGGAGAAGGGCTATCTCGGCTCCGGCAATGTCGGCCGCAACACCACGATCATCCGCTCGAACTACCTGCTGCCGGGCAACACCCCGTTCTACGAGCTCTCGATGAAGCTCTGGGAGGGGCTGGAGCAAGACCTGAACTACAACGCCATGGTCAGCCAACGTGGCGTCTTGAACCTCTACCATTCCGATGCCCAGCGCGACGCCTTCGCCAGGCGCGGCAACGCGATGCGGCTCGCCGGGGTCGATGCCGAACTGCTCGGCACCGAGCAGGTCCGGGCGATGCTGCCCTATCTCGATTTCGATAATGCACGGTTCCCGATCCAGGGCGGCCTGCTGCAGCGCCGCGGCGGCTCGGCCCGGCACGATGCCGTCGCCTGGGGCTTCGCCCGCGCCGCCGACAGCCGCGGCGTCGACATGATCCAGAACTGCGAGGTCACCGGCATCACCATGTCCGGCGCGCGCGCGATCGGCGTCGAGACCTCGCGCGGACCGATCCGGGCGAAGAAGATCGCCATGGCGGTCGCCGGCAATTCCTCGCGCGTCGCGGCGATGGCGGGCATACGCCTGCCGATCGAGACCCATGTCCTGCAGGCCTTCGTCTCGGAGGGGCTAAAGCCGCTGATCGACTGCGTCGTCACCTACGGCGCCGGGCATTTCTACATCAGCCAGTCCGACAAGGGCGGCCTCGTCTTCGGCGGCGACATCGACGGCTACAATTCCTACGCCCAGCGCGGCAATTTGCCGGTGATCGAGGACGTGATGGAATCCGCCATGGCGCTCTGGCCGGGCCTTGGCCGCGTGCGGATGCTGCGCCATTGGGGCGGCGTCATGGACATGTCGATGGACGGCTCGCCGATCATCGATACGACGCCGGTCGACGGGCTCTATCTCAATGCCGGCTGGTGCTATGGCGGCTTCAAGGCGACGCCGGCCTCGGGCTTCTGCTTCGCCCATCTGATCGCGACGGGCCAGCCGCACCCGGTCGCCACCGCCTATCGGCTCGACCGCTTCGCCACCGGGCGGGTGATCGACGAAAAGGGCGCCGGCGCCCAGCCGAATTTGCACTGAGATGACAAGCCGCGCTCCCCATTCCCGTCATGGTCGGGCTTGTCCCGACCATCCACGTCTTCGCTGGTCGAGCGTGGTGCTCAAGACGTGGATGCCCGCCACAAGGGCGAGCATGACGGTGGTGGCGCATCGCATCCCGAAGATCGTGGAATCCTGACCATGCGCATCACCTGTCCCCATTGCGGCGCGCGCGACGCCCAGGAATTCAGCTATCTCGGCGCCGCCGATCTCAAGCGCCCCGACGGCATGGCGGCGAGCGAAGCCGCGATGGCTGACTATGTCTACCAGCGCGACAATCCGGCCGGCGTTCTTCGCGAGTTCTGGTATCACGGCGCCGGCTGCCATGCCTGGCTGGTGGTGACCCGCGATACCCGCAACCACGCGATCACGGCAGTCGAGCCGGCCAAGGCGCGCAAGGCGGGAGCGGCGGCATGAGCACCCAGCCTTTCCGCCTCGCCTCCGGCGGCCTGATCGACCGCGGCCAGCAGCTGGATTTCCGCTTCGACGGCACCTCCTATCGCGGCTATGCCGGTGACACGCTGGCTTCTGCATTGCTCGCCAATGGCGTCCGCCTGGTCGGCCGCTCCTTCAAATACCACCGTCCGCGCGGCGTCCTCTCGGCCGGACCGGAAGAGCCGAACGCGCTGGTCGAACTGCGTTCCGGCGCGCGTCGCGAGCCCAACACCCGCGCCACCGTGGTCGAGCTGTTTTCAGGGCTGGACGCGGCGAGCCAGAACCGCTGGCCCTCGCTCGCCTTCGACCTGCTCTCGATCAACGGGCTGGTTTCGCCGGCCCTCGTCGCCGGCTTCTACTACAAGACCTTCATGTGGCCAGCCTCTTTCTGGGAGAAGCTCTACGAGCCGCTGATCCGGCGCGCCGCCGGCCTCGGCCGTGCGGCTGGCGCGGAAGACCCGGACCATTACGAGAAAGCCTTCGCCTTCTGCGACCTGCTGGTGATCGGCGGCGGGCCGGCCGGCCTCGCTGCGGCGCTCGCAGCCGGGCGCTGCGGCGCCCGCGTCATCCTCTGCGACGAGGATTTCCGGTTGGGCGGGCGGCTGTTGGCCGAGAAGCGCGAGATCGACGGCAAGCCGGCCTTCGAATGGCTCGCCGCGACGCTGGCCGAGCTCAAGAGCCTGCCGGAGGTGCGGATCATGTCGCGCACTACCGTATTCGGCCTCTACGACCATGGCATCTACGGCGCGGTCGAACGGGTGGCCGACCATCTGCCGCAGCCGCCGGCGCATCAGCCGCGCCAGCGCGGCTGGCGCATCCACGCCAAACGCGCGATCCTCGCCGCCGGCGCGCTGGAACGGCCGATCGTGTTCGCGGGCAATGACCGGCCGGGCGTCATGCTGGCCGGCGCGGTGCGTTCCTATGTCAATCGCCATGGCGTCCTGCCCGGCCGCGAAACCGTGCTGTTCACCGCCGGAGACGATGGCTGGGCGACGGCCCGCGACATCACCGCTGCCGGTGGCACGGTTGCCGCGATCGTCGATTCCCGCCCCGCAGATCCCACTCGCAAGGCCCTCGCCGACAAGCTCGGCGCGCGGCTCTTCGCCGGTGGCGCCGTGATGGGCGCGCGCGGTGGGCGGCAGCTCAGCGGCGTCACCATCCGCGATGCCTCGGGCGCGGTGAGCGAGTTGTCCTGTGATCTGCTTGCGGTCTCGAATGGCTGGAACCCGACGCTGCACCTGACCTCGCACCAGAACGGCAAGCCGGCCTGGGACGATGGCCTGCAATGCTTCGTGCCCGGCACGGTGCCGGGGGGGCTCACGGTCGCCGGCAGCGCCGCCGGACGCTTCACCCTGGCGCAGGCGCTGGAGGACGGCGCGAGGCTGGGGGGCGAGGCGGCTGTCGAAGCTGGCTTCGCCGCCAGGCCGGCCGAGCCGACCCCGACGACCGATCCGGAGACCAACGGGCTCACGCCGGTCTGGCGAGTATCGGGCGGTAAGGGCAAGGCTTTCGTCGACTACCAGAACGACGTCACCGACAAGGATGTCGAGCTCGCCGCCCGCGAGGGCTTCCGGCCGGTAGAGCATCTCAAGCGCTACACCACGCTCGGCATGGCGACCGACCAGGGCAAGACCTCGAACCTCGCCGGCCTCGCGATCATGGCCGAGCAGACGGGCCGGACGATCCCGCAGACCGGCACCACCACCTTCCGCCCGCCCTATACGCCGGTCGCGATCGGGGCGCTCGCCGGCCATCATCGCGGCAGGGATTTCAGGCCGATCCGGCTCGCGCCGACGCATGACTGGTCGAAGGAACAGGGCGCCGTCTTCGTCGAGGCCGGGCCATGGCTGCGCGCGCAATACTACCCGCGCCCTGGCGAGACCGACTGGCTGACGACGGTCAACCGCGAGGTCAAGGCGGTGCGCGCCGGCGTCGGCCTCTGCGATGTCTCGACGCTCGGCAAGATCGATATCCAGGGCACCGATGCCGCCGAATTCCTGGAGCGGGTTTACATCAACGGCTGGAAGGCGCTGCCGGTCGGCAAGGCCCGCTACGGGCTGATGCTGCGTGAGGACGGCTTCGTCATGGACGACGGCACCACCTCGCGCCTCGGCGAGACGCATTTCCTGATGACCACCACCACCGCCAATGCCGGCAAGGTGATGCAGCATCTCGAATTCTGCCATCAGGTGCTGTGGCCGGAGCTCGATGTCCGCATGGTCTCGGTCTCCGAGCAATGGGCGCAGGTCGCCATCGCCGGGCCGAAGGCTCGCGAGACCCTGCGAGGTGTCGTCGACCCCGAGCACGACCTCTCGAACGAGGCCTTCCCCTATCTCGCAGCGCGTCCCGTCACCGTCGGCGGCGGCATCCCGGCGCGGCTCTTCCGCATCTCCTTCTCGGGTGAGCTCGCCTATGAGCTCGCCGTTCCCGCCGACTATGGCGATGCGATGGTGCGGGCTCTGATGCAGGCGGGCGCGCCTTTCGGCATCACGCCCTATGGCACCGAGGCGCTCGGCGTGATGCGCATCGAGAAGGGCCATGTCGCCGGCAACGAGCTGAACGGCCAGACCACGGCCCGCGATCTGGCCTTGAGCAAGATGATGTCGTCGAAGAAGGATTTCGTCGGCCGGCTGATGGCGGGCCGGCAGGCCCTGGTCGAGCAGAACCGGCCCTCCTTCGTCGGTTTCAAGCCGGTCGAGCCCGGCCAGCGCCTGCGCGCCGGCGCGCATTTCATCGGCATCGGCAAGCCAGCGGCGATGGAGAACGACGAGGGCTACATGACCTCGGTCGCCTACTCCCCTCACCTCAACCACTGGATGGGGCTCGGCCTGATCAAGGGCGGCGCCGCCCGCATCGGCGAACGCGTGCGCGCCTATGATCCGGTGCGCAATGGCGACGTCGTCGTCGAGATCTGCTCGCCCGTCTTCGTCGACCCCGAAGGAGCCCGCCTCCATGGCTGAGACAGCGCGTTCATGGGCGCCGCGCAGCGCCTGGGCCGGCATCGCGCAGCCCGGGCAGATCGGCGCGGCCGGGCCGGCCGGCGTCACTGCGACCCTGCTCGACGGCTTTGGGCTGGCGACAATGATCGCCGCGCCGGGCGGGACAGCAGCCTTGTCGACTCTCGTCGAAGGCCGGGCCGGCATCGCCCTGCCGTCGACGCCGAAGATCGCCTCGGGCGCCTCGCATGACGCGATCTGGTCCGGCCCTGATCAGTGGCTGTTGCGTGCCGCCACGCGCGACGGTTTCAGCGGCCTGCTGGACGCGCTGTCGACTCAGGCAGCGGTCAGCGACCAGAGCGATGCGCGCGCGGCCCTGCGGCTCTCCGGTCCGCATGTGCGTGACGTTCTGGCCAAGGGCGTGATGCTCGATCTGCATCCCGCAGCCTTCGCGGTCGGCGATACCGCCTTGACAAGCATCGCCCATGTTGGTGTGCATCTCTGGCGGCTCGCTGACGGGCCGGATGGGTCCGTGTTCGAGATCATGGTCGCACGCAGCATGGTGGGAAGCTTCTGGTCCTGGTTCGCCGCCTCCGCGGCCGAATTCGGCTGCCGGATTTCTATCGACCGCGCCACCGGCCGAGGTTGACGGCAGCGCGTCGCGCGCCGTCCCTTCCTTCGACCTTTTCCGATCCTCAAGTCTTCAGGGACCCGCGCGAGCGGGCCGATCCGTCATATGTCCGATTCTCCAATGATCCTCGCTCTGTCCTGCCCCGACCGGCCGGGCATCGTCGCCGCTGTCTCGACCCTGCTGGCCGAGGCCGGCTGCAACATCCGCGACGCCCAGCAGTTCGACGACCTCGAAACCGGCCGCTTCTTCATGCGGGTGGTGTTCGACCGGCTGGAGGGCGCGCGCAGCGCCACTGACATCCGCGGCCTCGTCGACGAGCTGGCGGCGCGCTTCAAGATGACCGTCTCGCTACGCGATGCCGCTGCCCGCAAGCGCGTCCTGCTGCTGGTCTCGAAATTCGACCATTGCCTGGCCGATCTGATCTATCGCTGGCGCATCGGCGAACTGCCGATGGAGATCACCGCGATCGTCTCCAACCATGCCCGCGAGCATATCGCCTCGACCGATCTGGGCGACCTGCCCTTCCACCACCTGCCGATCAACCGGCAAACCAAGATGGAGCAGGAAGCCGAGCTCTGGCGCCTGATCCAGGAGACCGGCAGCGATCTTGTCGTGCTCGCGCGCTACATGCAGGTCCTGTCGGACGGGCTTTCGGCCAAGCTCTCGGGGCGCTGCATCAACATCCACCACTCGTTCCTGCCCGGCTTCAAGGGCGCCAAGCCCTATCATCAGGCACATGAGCGCGGGGTGAAGCTGATCGGCGCGACCGCGCACTACGTCACCTCCGATCTCGACGAAGGGCCGATCATCGAGCAGGACGTCGAGCGCATCAGCCATCGCGACACGCCCGACGACCTCGTCCGCAAGGGCCGCGACATCGAGCGGCGCGTGCTGGCGCGGGCAGTGCGCTACCATCTGGAGGATCGCGTGCTGCTCAACGGCAAGAAAGCTGTCGTCTTCACGGATTGAGACAGCGCGGCAGTCGGCTGCGCCGCGGCATTCAAGAGCCGCGGCCGGCCTGTGCCTCCAGCGCCTCGACGCGGGCCACCAACCCGGCGATCGTGGTGCGCTGGCGGCGCACCACGTCGATCAGCAGCACGCTCAGACGGTCATACTGAACGGCATCGGGCCGCAATTGCGCATCCGGGAGCAAGCGCCGCCCGACGGCGCCCTCCGGCAGCGCCTCATACTGGTCGTCCTGATAGCCCCAATGGACCAGGCGCGGATCGATCGCCGCCACATCCTCGGCGAGCAGGCCGTACCAGCTCCATTCGGCGCGATCCTGCGGTGCGGCGGAGCGGTAGCGGACCGGGACGAGATCGAGGACCCGGTCTGCCGCGGCCGGATCGAGTGGCTTGACGTCGCGCTTGTAGCGGCGCGACGAGGTCGAGCGCAGCAGGCTGTTGCCGGAGGCGCTGTCGAGCACGGCATTGGCCGCAGCCGCCGTGGTAGCGACATTCGGAAAGTTCACACGTCCATCGGCGGCGATGCGCAGCCGCTCGACCGGCGCCACCGAGCCCGACGGCGACGTTGCGAAACTCAATCGCGACGGCATGCTGCCGGCCGTGGGCGTCCCGTCCGCGCTCGCGGAGATGCGCGCGCCGAGTTCGAATGCCGCCCCGGTATCGCCGTCGAAATGGATCGCCCCGAGCTGATCGCCAGCCGCGACGGCTGCATGGCCGCCGGAAGCCCCGCGCGACTTCACGAAATTGAAGGAAGCACTGGCGGAGTTCGCCGAATAGCGACCGAGCGCCATCGAAGCATTGCCGGAGGTCGTGCCGGCAACCTGGAACCGCGCCGAAGGGGCCTGGCTCGGGTCGAGGCCGGTCTGCGTCCCGATCAGGATCTGGCCCGGCAGGGCGCGAAGGTTCTCGCTCCCTCCGGTCGAGATCGCGACCGTGTCGGCGGCCGGAAAGACCAGCCCGGTATCGCTGTCGCCCACGGGAGACAGCGCCGGCGCAGCAGCCGAGCCGGCGCGCAGCCGCAGTGCGCCCGTCGCGGCATCGATGCGCAGCCCCTCCTGCCAGAGGGAGCCGTCGGCGGAGACGCGAAACTGCAAATCGTTGTCACCGACGAGACCGATTTCCGCCCGCCCGGAATAGCCGCTCTGGAACAACAGCGAGAGCACGCCGCCGACGGCCTCCTTGTTCAGGGTGATGCGCAGATCGCCGTCGCCGCCCTCGCCCGAGCCGCGTGCCGTCCACAGCGCTTTGTTCAGCTTGGCCGCGAACGGATTGGCGGCATCGGGCGGGGTGCCGAGCCCGAAACGCGTCAGCGAGGCCGCAGACCCACCGTCGAGAATGCCGCGCCAGGTCGAGCCGTCGCAGACGAGAAGCACCTGCTCGTCTGCGACCCAGGCAATCCAGCCGGCGCGGGGGGCATGAAAGATCCAGCCGCCGTCGCGCCGCTCGGCCAGTTGCCCGGCCTGCCCCGCCCAATCGCCGAGCGGCGCAGCACCGAGCAGCCAAATCTCTCCATCGGCCGGAGAAAGCGGCGGCGAGAGCGCATCGCGGGCGACGACACGCAATTGCACGAGCGCATCGAGATCCATCAACGCGTCGTTGTGGGTGACATGCTTCTGCGCCTGCCCGGCGGCCAGAAACGGAAGAGCTAGGCGGAGCGTGGCTGACATTGGCACTCCATATGATAATGAACCTAATTAGGTTATTATTCCTATATCGAATGCTGCGTTATGTCAAGGAAGGCGCGGAGACGGCCTCGTCGCGGGCGACCGAATGACATTGCCGTTGCGCCGAGCCCGCGCCGCCGGCTTTCACGAGCCTGCACTGGGGTGCTGGCCGTCGTGGCACGATTCCTGATTGGCTGGTCGCAAGTCACCCACGAGAACGGCTGAAAGGCATGGCGCCAAATCTGCGGATACTCATCGTCGACGCGAACCAGGTTCGGGCCGCGATTATCGAGGAAGGCCTGCGCGAAGCCGGCTATGACGAGCTCATCCGCATCACAGGTACGACCGGACTCGTCGCCGCCATCGAAACCCATGATCCCGATGTCGTCGTCATCGACCTCGAGGATCCGAGCCGCGATGCGCTGGCGGACATGTTCCTCGTCAGCCGGCATGTGCGGCGACCGATCACGATGTTCGTCGACCAGTCCGACTCCGCCTCGATCGAGGCCGCAGTCGAGGCCGGCGTCTCCGCCTATATCGTCGACGGGCTGAAGAAGGAGCGAATGCAGCCGATCCTGCAGACCTGCATCAGCCGCTTCAACGCCTTCCGCAAGCTGCGCGAGGAGCTTGATGAAGCCCGCTCCCAACTCGAGGACCGCAAGACGATCGACCGCGCCAAGGCTATCGTCATGCGCTTGAAAGGCCTCTCCGAAGAAGAGGCCTACGCGCTGATGCGCCGGACCGCGATGAACGAGAAGCGCAAGCTCGTCGACATCGCCCGCTCCCTGATCACCGCCGCGGAGATGCTCAAATGACCACGCTGCACCTGCGGGTCGGCTTCATGCCGCTGGTCGATGCGGCGCTGCTGGTCGCTGCCGCCGACAGCGGCATCGCCGAAGGCCACGGTCTTGCGCTCGAACTCGTGCGCGAGGTGTCCTGGTCGAACCTGCGCGACCGCCTGCATGTCCGGCTCCTCGACGCCGCGCATATGCTGGCGCCGGCGGCGATCGCCTCGACGCTCGGGATCGGCGGCGTCACCGCGCCGATGGCGGCGCCGATCCTGCTGAACCTGAACGGCAATGCACTTACCCTGTCGACTCGTCGCTTCGAGGAGATAGCGCGCGCAGCCGAGGGCGATCTGGCGGATCCGGCTGTGTCAGCGCAGGCGCTGGCGAAGCTGGTCTCTGCCCGCAAGACTTCCGGCCTGCCCCCGCTCGCCTTTGCGACGGTCTTTGGCTTTTCCTGCCACACCTATCTGCTGCGCGATTGGATGGCGCTGGCCGGCCTTCGTCTCGGCGACGATGTCCGGCTCGAGATCGTACCTCCGGTCCGCACGGTCGAGGCGCTGGCCAGTGGCGAAGTCGACGGCTTCTGCGCCGGCGCACCCTGGAACACCCTGGCAGTGGAGGCCGGTGCCGGCGCGATCCTGCATTGCGGCGTCGATCTCATGGCCGATTGCCCTGAAAAAGTGCTGGCCTGGCGCGCCGACGATGTCGAGCAGCGCGGCGAGGCGGTCGCGCGCCTGAACGCTGCCCTGATCGAAGCGAGCCATTGGGTTTCGAACGAAAGCAATTGGCCTGCTCTTTCCCAGATGCTCGGCGCGCCCGATCGCCTCGCTGCCCCTGCCGGCCTGATCGAGGCGATCCTGCGCGGCGACATCGTTCAAGGCGGTGGGAGGCCGACCCGGCACGTATCGGACTATATCCGCTTCGACGCTGCCGCGATCCGACCCGATCCGGCCCATGCCGATGTCCTGCTCACCGCGATGGCGCGTGCCGGGCAGGTCGCGGTTACGTCGGAATTGAGCAAGCGGGCACAGGCGGTCTTCCGTCCGTTCGTCGCGGGCATCGCCGCGAGATGAAATTCTAGGCTCGCCTGTTTTTTATGCAGATGCAGTGGAATTGTGCGATGCACAAAATCAGATCGAGGACGCCACCCACCTCAGCTCGCCGAGGTAAATTGAAACAATTCAAACGCTTGCCGTTCGCCCCGGAGTTGGCACGGTCCTTGTAAAGCTCATTCTGACCGCGGCCAATGCTGCCCGCGCGCAAGTTCGAAATCGGAACGCACAGCAACGCCGCTGTCGAAGGGAGCCCGGCAGGGCGCTTTCGCGCGGCGTTTTCGTTTTCGCGGACACCCCAACTTCGCCGCTCACGAGAGGGATCGATGACGAAGACCGTTCAGAGCAGGGCCCTGGCCCTTCCGGTTAAGCCGAGCCGACGCGACTTCCTGAATCTGACCGGCGCAGCGGCCGTGGCTGCCGCAGCCAAGCTCGCGCTGCCGAATGGAGCCTTCGCGCAAGGCGCCGGTCCCGAGGTCAAGGGCACCCGGCTCGGCTACATCGCCCTGACCGATGCGGCGCCGCTGATCATCGCCAAGGAGAAGGGTCTCTACGCCAAATACGGCCTGCCCGACATGGACATCGCCAAGCAGGCCTCCTGGGGCGCGACGCGCGACAACATGGCGCTCGGCTTCAAGAACAACGGCATCGACGGCGGCCACATCCTGCGGCCGAAGACACATCTCTATTCGACCGGCAAGGTCATGCAGAACGGCCAGCCGCTGCCGATGTACACGCTGCTCAACCTGAACCAGGACGGGCAGGCGATCTCGGTCTCGAACGAATACAAGGACCTCAACGTCCAGAAGGACGCCTCGCCGCTGAAGCAGGCGTTCGAGCGCAAGAAGGCGGCCGGCAAGGAGCTGACCGCCGCGATGACCTTCCCGGGCGGTACCCACGATCTCTGGATCCGCTACTGGCTCGCGGCCGGCGGCATCGACCCCGACAGCGACATCAAGGTGATCGTCGTGCCACCGCCGCAGATGGTGGCGAACATGAAGGTCGGCACCATGGACTGCTTCTGCGTCGGCGAGCCTTGGAACGAGCAGCTCGTCAACCAGAACATCGGCTACACCGCGCTGACCACCGGCGAGCTCTGGTTCAAGCACCCCGAGAAGATCCTCGGCATGCGCGCCGATTTCGTCGACGCCAATCCCAGGGCGACGCAGGCCATCCTGATGGCGGTGATGGAGGCCCAGATGTGGGCCGACAAGATGGAGAACCGCCAGGAGCTCGCCGAGATCGTCGGCAAGCGGCAATGGTTCAACGTCCCGGTCGGCGACATCAACAAGCGCCTGCAGGGCGACATCAACTACGGCAATGGCCGCGAGGCCAAGGGCACCAACCTCTACATGAAGTTCTGGGGCGAAGGCGGCACCGTCTCCTATCCCTGGAAGAGCCATGACAGCTGGTTCGTCACCGAGAACATCCGCTGGGGCAAGTTCGACACCAACACCGACATCAAGGCGCTGGTCGACAAGACCAACCGCTCGGACCTGTGGTCGGAGGCGGCCAAGACCCTCGGCGTCGCCAATGCGGCCAGCGGCGACTCGCGCGGCGTCGAGACCTTCTTCGACGGCGTGAAGTTCGATCCGGCAGCGCCGATGGACTATCTCAAAGCGCTCAAGATCAAGCGGGTGGCCTGACGCAATGGCCGAGCCGCTCGTCATCGTCGGCAAGGGCATGGCGGCGACCAGGCTGGTCGACGAGCTCAGCCAGCGCGCGC
The DNA here is from genome assembly GCF_050275675.1 of Allobosea sp. NPDC003192. Classification (NCBI taxonomy): domain Bacteria; kingdom Pseudomonadati; phylum Pseudomonadota; class Alphaproteobacteria; order Hyphomicrobiales; family Alloboseaceae; genus Allobosea; species Allobosea sp. NPDC003192. The sequence goes on along the minus strand of NZ_JBNNPK010000006.1, from coordinate 41,720 downwards.
TCGGCCGCTATTCGATCGCAGTGATCGGGGCCGAGCCCAGGCTCGCCTACAACCGCGTGCTGCTCTCGCCGCTGCTCGCCGGCGAGATCGGCGAGCCCGAGATCGAGCTCAAGCCCGCCGCCTGGTGGCAGGCGCGCGGCGTCTCGATGCTCTACGGCAAGCCGGTCACCGGCATCGACCGGACGGCGAAGAGCGTGACGCTGGCCGATGGCCTGACCTTGCCTTACGGCAAGCTCGTCCTCGCCACCGGCTCGAAGCCTTTGATGCCGCCGGTGCCGGGCTTCGAATTGCCGGGTGTCGCGACCTTCCGCGATGTCGCCGATGTCGCGCTGTTCCGCACCATCGCCGCGATCGGCGCCCGCGTCGTGGTGATCGGCGGCGGCCTGCTCGGGCTGGAGGCGGCCTATGGGCTCGCCAGGATCGGCGCCCGGGTCACCGTGCTGCATCTGGCCGACCGATTGATGGAGCGCCAGCTCGACCGCGAGGGGGCCGGCCTGCTCGCGGCCGAGATCGCTGCCCGCGGCATCGACATCCGCTTGAACTGCACAGCCGAGCGTTTCGTCGGCACGGAACGGGTCGAGGCGGTGGAATTGACCGATGGCAGCACGATCCCGGCCGACCTCGTCGTCGTCGCCATCGGCGTGCGCCCGCGCGTCGATCTCGCCGTCGCGGCAGGGCTCGACGTTAATCGCGGCGTCGATGTCGACGACGGCCTCGCCAGCAGCGATCCCTCGATCTTCGCCATCGGCGAATGCGCCGAGCATCGTGGCCTGGTCTATGGCCTGGTCGAGCCGGCCTATGAGCAGGCCCGCGTGCTGGCGACGCGACTTGCCGGCGGAGCGGCGCGCTATACCGGCTCCTTGCTGGCGACCAATCTCAAGGTCAGCGGCGTCAGCGTCTTCTCGGCGGGTTCCGTCGAGCCGGACGAGGAGGACGAGGTCCTGCTGCTGCGCGACCCGGCCATGGGGGTCTATCGCAAGTTCGTGCTGCGCCAGGGCCGGCTCGCCGGCTGCGTTCTCGTCGGCGATACCACGGGGGCACTGTTCTATCTCGGCCTGATCCGCTCGCAGCAGGACATCTCGCCGATCCGCGCCGACCTGCCCTTCGGCGAAGCCTATTGCGCGAGGGCGGCCTGATCATGCGCCACGACGCCCCGCTCGCCGGTCCCGTCCCGACACGCACGGCCTGCCCCTATTGCGGGGTCGGCTGCGGCGTGCTCGCGACGCCGGACGGCAAGGGCGGCGCGGCGATCGCCGGCGATCCCGATCACCCGGCCAATCGCGGCCGTCTCTGCTCGAAGGGCTCGGCGCTCGGCGAGACGCTCGGCCTCGGCACGCGCGTGCTCCACCCGCTGAAGCGCAACGCCCGTAGCGCCTATGACCGGGTGTCCTGGGAGGAAGCGCTCGATGCGGTCGCAGCCGGGCTGAAGGCGATCATCGACCGCGACGGCCCAGAAGCAGTCGCCGTCTACCTCTCCGGCCAGCTCCTGACCGAGGACTATTACGTCGCCAACAAGCTGATGAAGGGCTTCATCGGCTCGCCGCATGTCGACACCAATTCGCGGCTCTGCATGGCCTCGACGGTAGCGGGCCAGCGCCGCGTGCTCGGCTCCGACACTGTGCCCGGCTGCTATGAGGACCTCGACAGCGCCAACCTGATCGTGCTGGTCGGATCCAACACCGCCTGGTGCCACCCGATCCTGTTCCGCCGCATCCAGCAGAACCGGGCCGAGCGCGGCGCCAGGCTCGTGGTGATCGATCCGCGCGTCACCGCGACCGCCGAGGATGCCGATTTCGTCCTGCCCCTGAAGCCGGGCTCGGACAGCACGCTCTTCGCCGGCCTGCTTGTCCATCTCGCCGAGGCTGGTCTGCTCGACCTCGACTATATCGAGCGCCATGTTGCAGGCTTCGAAGCCGCGCTCGCCAATGCGCGCGAGATCGCGCCGGACCTTGCCGCCGTCGCGAACCTGACCGGCTTGTCTGCGGCCGAGATCGCCGGCTTCTACGCACTCTGGGCCGGCACGCCTGCCGTCGTCACCGCCTGGAGCCAGGGCGTCAACCAGTCGGCGCAGGGCACCGACAAGGTCGCGGCGATCCTGCATTGCCACCTCGCCAGCGGCCGCATCGGCAAAGCCGGCGCCGGCCCGTTCTCGCTGACCGGCCAGCCCAACGCCATGGGCGGGCGCGAGGTCGGCGGCCTCGCCAACATGCTCGCCGCTCATATGGGCTATTCGCCGGCAGAGATCGACCGCGTCCGCCGCTTCTGGGACGCGCCGCGCATGGCGGACAGGGAGGGATTTAAAGCCGTCGCCATGATGGACGCCGTCGCTGACGGCCGGATCAAGGCGATGTGGGTGATGGCGACCAACCCGGCCGTCTCACTACCACGGGCCGATGCGGTTCAGGCGGCGCTACGCGGTCTCGATCTCTTCGTCGTCTCCGAGAACGTGCTCTCCAACGACACGCTCGCCGCCGGCCCGCACTACATCCTGCCGGCCGCCGCCTGGGGCGAGAAGGACGGCACCGTCACCAATTCCGAACGCCGCATCTCGCGCCAGCGCAGCTTCCTGACCCTGCCGGGCGAGGTGAAGCCGGATTGGTGGATCATCTGCGAGATTGCCGAACGCCTCGGCTTCGAAGCGGCGTTCGACTATGCCGGCCCGCACGAGATCTATGCCGAGCATGCGGCGCTCTCGGCCTTCGAGAACGAGGGCAGCCGCGATTTCGACATCGGCGCCCATGCCGAGCTGACCCGCCGCGCCTACGATACGCTCGTCCCGGTGCAGTGGCCGGTTCCCGCCGGCAAACCGGAGGGCACGGCCCGCCTCTTCGCCGAAGGCGGCTTCTTCACCGCCGGCCGCAGGGCAAATCTGCAGCCGCTCGCCGTGCCGGCGCTCGCCGCCGCGACCAGCGAAGCCCTCCCGTTGCTGCTCAACACCGGCCGCGTCCGCGACCACTGGCATACGATGACGCGCACAGGCCTCAGCGCCCGGCTCTCGGGCCATATCGCCGAGCCGACGGTGCTTGTGCATCCGGACGACGCCACGCGCTTTGGCCTCGTCGACAAGGGCTTCGCCCGCATCGCCACAACCCATGGCGCTGTCATCCTGAAGGTCGCACTCGATCCGGGTGCGCAGCCGGGCTCGCTCTTTGCTCCGATCCACTGGTCGGGAGAGAACGCCTCCGACGCCCGTGTCGGGGCCGCCGTCCAGCCCTTGACCGATCCCTTCTCCGGTCAGCCTGAGCTGAAGGCGACCCCGGCCGCGATCTCTCCTGTTTCATTCCGTTCGCGCGGCTTCCTGCTCGGTGCCGACGGCTTCGTTCTGCCGGAAGGAAGCTGGTGGACCCGCGTCGCGGTCGAAGGCGGGGAAGGCCGGCTGTTCGCGACGCAGGCCGACGCCACCGAGATCATGCAACTCGCCCGCGAAGCCTTCGATGGCGAGGGCTTGATCGAGATGATCGATGCCGAGCGCGGTCTCTATCGCTGCGCCCTGATCCGCGACGGCCAGCTCGCAGCCGCGGTCTTCCTCGGACCGGATCATGACGCGCCGGTCTGGGATGCGGTGAAGCTGGTCTTCGCCGGCAGTGAAATCGATCCGAGCCAGCGCCTCGCGCTCCTCTCCGGCCGCAGCCTCGACGGCGCCGCCGACCAGGGCCCGACCGTCTGCGCCTGCTTCGGCGTTGGGCTGAACGCGATCCGCGCCGCTTTCGCCGAAGGCACGAGCGTCACGGTCGAGGACATCGGCCGTAAGCTGAAGGCCGGCACGAATTGCGGTTCGTGCCTTCCCGAAATCCGCCGCATCGGCGCGCAAGCCCGCGTCGAGGTGCCGGCATGAACGCACCGATCGATCACAGGAGTGACGCAATGGGTCAGGCTGCCTTGAAGTCGGCGAGCACGGGGGCCGAGGTCATCGCCTTGCCGGCAAACGGCGCCGCGGTGGTGGCGTTGCCTCAGGCGACCGGAAAGCCACTGGGGGAGAGGCTCGCGCCGCTGGCGAAGTCGGTGCTGGTCACAGTGCTGCCGCCGCTCGTCACCGTGGCCCTGATCCTGCTGTTCTGGCAGATCGCGGCATCGGGACCGCAATCCTCGTTGCCGCCGCCGAGCAAGATCTGGGAGGAAGCCAAGGACCTGATCACCGAGCCGTTCTACTGGGCCGGCTCGCAGGATATCGGGCTGGGCTGGCGCATCCTGGTCTCGCTCCAGCGCGTCGCGATCGGCTTCAGCCTGGCGGCCGTGGTCGGCGTGCTGCTGGGGGCGCTCGTCGGCCAATCGGTCTGGGCGATGCGGGGTCTCGATCCCGTCTTCCAGGTGCTGCGCACCGTGCCGCCGCTCGCCTGGCTGCCGCTGTCGCTCGCCGCCTTCCGCGACAGCCAGCCATCGGCGATCTTCGTGATCTTCATCACCGCGATCTGGCCGGTGATCATCAACACCGCCGTCGGCATCCGCAACATTCCGCAGGATTATCGCAACGTCGCCAAGGTGCTGCGGCTGAACCAGGTCGAGTTCTTCTTCAAGATCATGGTGCCTTCGGCGGCGCCCTACATCTTCACCGGCCTTCGGATCGGCGTCGGCCTGTCCTGGCTCGCCATCGTCGCCGCCGAGATGCTGACCGGCGGCGTCGGCATCGGCTTCTTCATCTGGGACGCGTGGAACTCATCGCGCCTGTCCGACATCATCGTGGCGCTCGTCTATATCGGCGTGGTCGGCTTCGTGCTCGACCGCCTCGTCGCCTTCATCGGCGCGATCGTCACCCGCGGCACCGCGGCACAGTGAGGAGCGCGACCATGACCAGCGCCTATCTCAAGATCGACCATGTCGAGAAGACCTTCCAGCGCGGCGCGGCGAGCACCAATGTGCTGAAGGATGTCAGCCTCGTCATCGACAAGGGTGAGTACGTCTCGATCATCGGCCATTCCGGTTGCGGCAAGTCGACCTTGCTCAACATCATCGCCGGGCTGACGCCGGTGAGTGCTGGCGCGGTCCTGCTCGAAGGCAAGGAGGTCAATGCGCCGGGCCCCGAGCGCGCCGTGGTGTTCCAGAACCACTCGCTGCTGCCTTGGCTCTCGGTCTACGACAATGTCGCGCTCGCCGTGAACAAGGTCTTCGGCCGCGTGAAGAGCAAGGCCGAGCGGCATGACTGGATCATGCACAATCTCGACCTCGTCCAGATGGGCCACGCGAAGGACAAGCGCCCCGGAGAGATCTCCGGCGGCATGAAGCAGCGCGTCGGCATCGCCCGCGGCCTCGCCATGGAGCCGAAGATCCTGCTGCTCGACGAGCCCTTCGGCGCGCTCGATGCGCTGACCCGCGCCCATCTGCAGGATTCGATCATGCAGATCCACGCGACGCTCGGAAACACGATGATCATGATCACCCATGACGTCGACGAGGCCGTGCTGCTCTCCGACCGGATCGTGATGATGACCAACGGCCCTTCGGCCCGGATCGGGGAAGTGCTCGACGTCAGGCTGGAACGACCGCGCAAGCGGCTTGAGCTGGTCTCCGACCGCACCTACATCGCGGCGCGCGAGGCGGTGCTGAAATTCCTCTACGAGCGCCACCGCTTCGTCGAGGCGGCGTGACGGAAACGCCCATGAGCAACGACTTCTCCCCCGAGCAGAAGCGCTATCTCGAAGGCTTCATGAGCGGCCTGCAATCGGCGCGGACTGCGCGTGGCCTCGGGCCGCTCGGCGGCGCCGGAGGCTCCGGCAACGCCACGCCGTCAGGCCCTGACAAGGAGCACGCCGAGGCCCAGGCGAAGACCGTCGCCGGCGGCGGCAAGCTCGTCGACCAGGAGAAGTGGAAGGCCGCCGAGCACCCCTTCGACGCCTATGCCCGCTTCAAGGAGCAGGCCTCGTCCGGCACCTATCCCAAGCCCGAGGACAATTTCCGCTGGCGTTATCACGGCCTGTTCTATGTCGCTCCGGCGCAGGACAGCTATATGTGCCGCCTGCGCATCCCGAACGGCATCCTGAAGGCCTGGCAGTTCGAGGGCGTCGCCGACCTCGCTGAGCGCTTCGGCGGGGGCTACAGCCACGTCACCACCCGCGCCAATCTCCAGGTCCGCGAGATCAAGGCCGAAAACGCGCCGCTGCTGCTCGAAGGCCTCGCCGATCTCGGCCTCACCGCCAAGGGCTCCGGCGCCGACAACATCCGCAATGTCACGGGCTCGGCGACCGCCGGCATCGACCCGCTCGAACTCCTGGACACGCGCCCGCACGCCCGCGCCTGGCATCACCACATCCTCAACGACCGCTCGCTCTACGGGCTGCCGCGCAAGTTCAACGTCGCCTTCGACGGTGCCGGTTCGATCGCGACGCTGGAGGACACCAATGATATCGGCTTCCAGGCCATCGAGATCGGCGAAGGCGCCTCTTTCGAAGGGCAGCCGGTCGAGCCCGGCATCTGGTACCGGCTCGCACTCGGCGGCATCACCGGCCATCACGACCTCGCCCGCGACACCGGCGTCGTCGTCGCGCCGTCCGATACGATCGCGGTGGCCGACGCGATCGTGCGCGTCTTCATCGCCAGTGGCGACCGCACCAACCGCAACAAAGCGCGGCTGAAATACGTGCTCGACGCCTGGGGCTTCGACAAGTTCCTGGCAGCGGTCGAGGAGACTCTCGGCCGCCGGCTGGTCCGGGTCGACAGCGCCTTCGTCAAGCCGCGCCCAACTTACGACCGGCTCGCCCATATCGGCGTGCACGGGCAGCTTCAGCCCGGGCTCAATTGGGTCGGTGTCGCTTTGCCTGTCGGCAAGCTCACTGCCCAGCAGATGCGGACCATCGCCGCGATCGCGACGGCCTGCGGCGACGGCGATATCCGCCTGACCGTCTGGCAGAACCTGCTGATCTCCGGCGTGCCCGACGTGAAGGTCGACGACGTCATCGCCAATCTGCAGGCGATCGGCCTCTCCGCCGAGACCTCGATATTGCGTGCCGGTCTGATCGCCTGCACCGGCGCGACCGGCTGCAAATTCGCCGCCGCCCACACCAAGGAAGATGCGCTCGCCATCGCCGCCCATTGCGAGCCGCGGATCACGCTGGAGCAGCCGGTCAACATCCACCTGACCGGCTGCCATCATTCCTGCGCCCAGCACTATATCGGCGATCTCGGCCTGATCGGCGCCAAGGTGCCGGTCAATGAGGAGGGCGACACCGTGCCGGGCTACGACCTGCTGGTCGGCGGCGGCTATGGCGTCGATGGCGGCATGGCCCGGCCCTTCCGCGAGAAGGTCAAGGCCGAGGAAGCGCCGGCCTTGGTCGAGGCGATCCTCCGCACCTGGCAGGTCCATCGCGCCGCGCCCGAGGAGAGCTTCGTCGCCTTCGCCCGCCGCCACGAGATCGCGGCGCTGCAGGCACTGGTCGCCGAGACGGGAGAGGCCGCATGACCGTGCAGACGCCGAACCCACTGGTCCAGGTCCTGCCGGAAACCGCGCCCTTCAGCGAGGAGCAACGCTCCTGGCTCAACGGCTTCTTCGCCGGCCTGCTCTCGCTCGACAATGCCGGCGTCACCGCCTTGTCGCCAGCCGAGAACGCCGCGGTGATGGGTGAGGCCGATGACGGCGCGCCCTGGCACGATCCGGCGATGGCGATCGCCGAGCGCATGCAGCTCGCCGAGGGCAAACCGCTGCCGCGCAAGCTCTTCGCGGCGATGGCGCAGCAGGATTGCGGCCAGTGCGGCTATGTCTGCGAGACCTATTCGGCGGCGATCGCCGAGGGCAAGGAGGGCCGGCTCAATCTCTGCGCGCCCGGCGGCAAGGAGACTTTGCGCCAGCTCAAGGTGCTGATGGAGGCTGGCGGCGCCGCTCCTGCTGCCGCACCCACCGAGCTCGCTCCAGCCGCGCCCGCGGGTCCGATAGGCCGCTCCCGCGAGAACCCCGCGCTTGCCACCTTCCTGTCGCGCCGCAAGCTCAATGGCGAGGGCTCCGAGAAGGAGACCTGGCATGTCGAGTTCGATCTCTCCGAGAGCGGGCTCGACTACATCGTCGGCGACGCCTTCGGCATCGTGGCGCAGAACGATCCGCGCCTCGTCGACGCCGTGATCGCGTTGCTGGGTGCCCGCCCCGATGCCGATCTGGGCGGCAAGACCCTCCGCGAAAAACTGCTGGTCGATTGCGCGCTCGGGCCGGCGCCGGATGCGCTGTTCCAACTGATCTCCTATGTCACCGGCGGCGAGACCCGGCAGAAGGCCAAGCGGTTGGCAGCCGGCGAGGACCCGGACGGCGATCTCGACCGCCTCGACGTGCTCGGCACGCTGCACAAGTTCTCCTCGGCGCGGCTTTCGCCGGAGGCCTTCGTCGAGGCGCTCGATCCGTTGCAGCCGCGGCTCTATTCGATCTCCTCTTCGTTCAACGCGACGCCGGGCCTGATCTCGCTGACCGTCGATACGGTGCGCTACAAGGTGGGCTCGCGGCCGCGCTGGGGCGTCGCCTCCACCTTTCTCGGCGAGCGCGTCCAACCCGGCGACAAGGTGCCGGTCTATGTCCAGCGTGCTCATGGCTTCGGCCTGCCGGAGAACCCGGAGACGCCGGTGATCATGTGCGGTCCCGGCACCGGCGTCGCACCATTCCGCGCCTTCCTGCATGACCGCAAGGCGACCGGCGCCAAGGGGAAGAACTGGCTGTTCTTCGGCCATCAGCGCCGGGCCTCGGACTTCTTCTACGAGGACGAGTTCAACGCGATGAAGCAGGAGGGTGTGCTGACCGGCCTCACCCTCGCCTGGTCGCGCGACGGCAAGGAAAAGATCTACGTCCAGGACCGCATGCGGGAGCGCGGCGCCGAGCTCTTCGCCTGGCTGGAACAGGGCGCGCATTTCTATGTCTGCGGCGACGCCAAGCGCATGGCCAAGGATGTCGAGCGCGCCATGGTCGACGTCGTCGCCGAGCATGGCAAGCGCTCGGTCGACGAGGCGGTGGCCTATGTCGCGGCGTTGAAGAAGGCGGGGCGCTATCAGGCGGATGTTTATTAGGGAGGTCGGAAGCTCGACGATCAGTCACGGCCGTGATTCCGCGAATGGCTTTCTTCGCGGACGATCATTCGAGCGGGTCGACTTCGGGGCGCAAGTGTCGCTCCGCGTCCTGGCCATGGATGTCCCGTATGGGCAATAATCCAATACCGCTCTGACGCCTCTCAGCGCGCAGCTATGAATTATTGCAAGCGTGCACGTGCTTGAGTCCCTTCTCACGGCCCGTCAGCTGCCGATTCGCGTTCGTTGCCCGGCTGCCAGCCTTGCCTCCAGCCAGAGGCTGCAGCGAGACGCGCAGAAACAGACGATGAAATAGACCAGTGCGGCGAAGACGTAGGCTTCCCGGTAAAAGCCGAGCCAGTTCGGGTCCGTCGCCGAGACGCGCGCCGTGTTCAGGAAATCGAACATGCCGATGATGATCACCAGCGTCGTGTCCTGGAAGATGCCGATCGCGAGGTTGACGAGTGGCGGGATCACGGCGCGCAGAGCCTGCGGCAGCACGACGAGGCGCATCGTCCGCCAATAGGACAGCCCCAGCTCCTTCGCCGCCTCGTATTGGCCTGCCGGAACAGCCTGCAGACCGCCTGGGGCCTGTCGCGTTTCCTGCACCTCTCGGAGACGCGCGGCTTGCCGCGGGTCGCCAGCGTGCAGAACGCCTACAGTCTGCTGAACCGAACCTATGAGATCGGACTCGCCGAATTCCATGAGCGCGAGCAGGTCGGCTTGCTCGCCTATTCGCCGCTCGGACAGGGCTTCCTCACGGGCAAGTATCAGCGCGGCGCCCGCCCGACTGGAGCCCGCACGACCTTGTTCGAGCGCGGCCAGCGCTATCAGAAGCCGGGCACCGAAGCGGCCATCGACAGCTATCTCGCCATCGCCCGCGATTTCGGGCTCGACCCGGCCCAGCTCGCCATCGCCTATGTCGCGAGCCGGCCCTTCGTGACGTCGGCGATCATCGGTGCCACATCGTTGGAGCAGCTCGAATCCGATCTGGCCGCGCTCGACGTGAAGATCACGCCCGAGATCGAGGCGCGTATCGATGCGGCCTATCAGCTCCATGGCAGCCCGGCGCCCTGAGCCGCAGACTCGTACCTGACGGTCTACCGCCACTCACTTGCAGCTCCCGCAAAATAGATCGATATACTGTACTTCTAGGCGGGGGGCTGGCAATGCTGACCAACAAGGGTAAATACGGCATCAAGGCCATGGTGCATCTCGCCAGGCTCGAAGCCGGCGAGACCGCCCAGATCGCCGAGATCGCGCAGCGCAACAACATCTCGAAGAAGTTTCTCGACGCCATCCTGCTGGATCTGCGCAACGCCGGCATGCTGCGCAGCAAGAAGGGACCGGGTGGCGGTTACGCCCTGGCGAAGCCCGCCCGGACTATCAAGGTCGGCGCCGTCATTCGCGCCCTGGAAGGGCCGATCGCGCCGATTGACTGCGCCAGCCAGTCTGCTTTCAAACCGTGCCAGGATTGCGGGGACATCGAGGCCTGCGTCGTTCGTTCGGTGATGCGCGAGGTGCGCGACGCCATGGCGGCGGTGGTCGACAACACGACGATCGCCGACCTCGTCAGCCGCGCCGCTGCCCACAAACCCGAGATCGATTTCGCGATCTAAAATCTATTTCTTTAGTAGACAAAAGGCAGCCGCCCCTATTCTCATTCGAAGCGGAAACCGCATTCGGTGAGATCATGAATCAGCAGTTCGCGCCGCCCGCCGCCGATACCCATTCCGACGCGTTCAAGGCGGTGATGCGCAATGTCGCGGGCGCGACCAGCATCATCACAGCCTCACACGCCGGCGATCGCGCCGGCCTGACCGCCACGTCGCTGACCGCCCTCTCGGCCGAACCGCCGACCGTGATCGTCTGCATCAATCGCGGCGCCTCGGCCTAGCCGAAGATCGAGGCCCCCGGCCATTTCGCGATCAACGTCCTGGCGGCCCGCCATCAGAGCATTGCCGACCGCTTCGCCGGTCGCGGCGGCTTCAAGGGCGAGGCCCGTTTCGCGGGGGGCGACTGGGCATCACTCGTGGCCGGCGCCCCGCCCCTCGTCGGCGCCCTGGCGGTCCTTGACTGCGAGACCGACGAGGCGATCGAGCGCCACTCGCATACGATCCTGATCGGTCGCATCAAGGCGATCCGGCAGGCGCAGGACGAGGGCGCTGCTGTATTCCGCAGCCTAGATCAAACTAGTTTGCGGTCCGGATCGCTTAACAGCGCCCACCAAATCCCCGAACTGCACAGTCTCAATGAAATTTCGGAGCATCCACGCCTTGTCGTGAGATGGTCACGGCTCGAATAATTTGGGGAATTTCTTCATAACGGTATAGATCTGATGCATAATTGCGTTGGATAGCGTCCTGAGTAGTTCGATATTATCGGCATCCGGCAGAAACCTATTGTCTTCGAGCCATTTACAAGTCGTCTCAAATTCATGATTGGTCTCTGGCATGCCAAGTTTACATCTTTTTTCAATGATAACGAAACATGACGATAAAAATTTCCCGCAGAGTGACGATTGAACTATATATCCTCTCAATCATCAATATACGCGCGAGCGAATCCTTTCAGAGATCAAACGCCTAGCGGCTGCCAACGCCGGCAAGACTCCCGGCCGGCAGGCATTCGAGGCCGAGACCGGCATTCGCTATCATGAGTGGTATGGCGTCTTTTGGGCGCGTTGGAGCGACGCCCTTGCCGAGGCGGGGCTGAGCCCGAACGTCATGCAAAAGCGCCTCGATAGGGACGCCATACTGCGCGAGATCGCGCAGGCTGCCCGGCACCTCGGCAAAGTGCCGACGCATGGGGAGCTTCGCATCTACGGCCGGGGCAAGCCGGGCTTCCCGTCGCACACCACGATCTCAACCGCCCTTGCTGGTGTGGTGCTCGCCGAAGCTCTGCGGGAATGGATCGCTGCGAACCCGGAGTTCGCGGACATTGCGACCGTCCTGCCGGACACTCCGGCGGCTCCAAAGCCGCACCCATCTCGCCGGCCAGCTGACGGTTCGGTCTACTTGATCCAGTCGGGCGCTCACCACAAGATCGGCCGCAGCGATGAACTTGAGCGCCGCGTGAAAGAAATCAGGACCGCGCTGCCGGATAAGGCCGAGCTTGTCCACGTCATCGCGACCGACGATCCGGCCGGCATTGAAGCTTACTGGCATCGGCGATTCGCCAACCGGCGAGCGAACGGGGAGTGGTTCAAGCTGACCGTGGCCGATGTCGCAGCGTTCAAGCGTCGGCGCTTCCAATGAGCGGCCGGAAATCGCTACACAAAAGCACCCACACTTTTGCTACATAATCGCTTACAACTTCCAAGATAAGCGATTGAAAAGTAAGATGAAAAAATGGTGGCGGAGACGGAGTCCGCCTAACTCTTTTCCCAGCATGCCTCTAACTGTCCTATTTTCTCTTATTTTTGGCCAATTCTGTCGTTTTTTGTAGCCAGCCGCTTCGGCGTGTGCACCCTAATCCCCGTCTCGGCTTAGGGTAGGAATTAGGGTGACGTGGCTAGGCAGATAAACAGGCTGACGGCAAGGACGGTGTCGGCCATCACGACGCCGGGCAGGCATGCCGACGGCGGCAATCTGTATCTTCAGGTCGACAAGTCCGGCGCCAAACGTTGGGTGTTCCTCTATTGGCTGGACAAGAAGCTGCGCGAAAAGGGACTCGGGAGCATCAACGCTGTCTCCCTGGCTCAAGCTCGAGATCTTGCGCAAGCGGCCCGGGCTTTGCTGCAGCAAGGCAAGGACCCACTGGCCGAGAAGCCCGCAGCTGTCATCGCCGTGCCGACATTCGGCGAAGTCGCCAATGACTACGTGGATAGCATGGCTCCTGGTTGGCGGAACCCGAAGCATGTCGAACAGTGGCGTACGACCCTTGGGAACACCGAAGCTGACGCGAGCAAGTTGCGGATCAACGAAGCAGCAGAGAAGGAGCACCGTGCCGCTCTTGCCATTCTGCGCGCGCTGCCGATCGACCAGGTCGAAACGGAGCATGTCTTGGCAGTGCTCGCACCGATCTGGCATCAGAAACCCGAGACCGCCTCCCGACTGCGCGGGCGGATCGAAGCCGTTCTGGCGGCCGCGACGGCAAAGCGACACCGGAACGGCGCCAATCCTGCCCTCTGGCGCAACCATCTCGATCGTCTTCTTCCAAAGCGAAGGAAGCTAGCCCGTGGTCATCACGCGGCTATGCCGTTTCCTCATGTGCCGGCGTTTCTCGCGCGGCTCGGCGAGTTGAAGTCGATGTCAGCGAGTGCGCTCCGATTTACCATCCTGACCGCCGCGCGCTCCGGCGAAACGTTCGGAGCGACATGGCGCGAAGTCGATCTGGAGCGTGCTGTATGGACCGTCCCGGCCGAGCGCATGAAGGGAAAAAGGGAACACCGCGTTCCGCTTTCCGCGCCGGCGGTCGCTGAGCTCAACGCGATGGCCAGAGAGGGGCGCGAGCCCCACGACTTCATCTTCTTCAGCCGCGATATCCACCGGCCGCTGTCGAACATGGCAATGGACATGGTGCTTCGGCGCCTGAAGCTGGACGTAACTGTGCACGGTTTTCGATCTTCGTTCCGTGATTGGTGCGGCGAAGAGACTTCGTTCCCGCGGGAGTTAGCAGAGGCGGCGTTAGCGCACCTCGTCGGCGACGCGACCGAACGCGCTTACCGCCGCGGCGATGCTCTGGCGAAGCGCCGGGATCTGATGGATGCATGGGCGGCCTTCTGCATGAGCACGCAGCCCCCGATGAAGGCCCCCTCGCCTACACCCGAGCCGAAGCAGGTCGATAAGAAGCCAGCGAAAGCAGAAGCGGTGAGCCAAGCAGGACGGGGGGATGACGAATGCTTCGACGTATTCTCGTGAGGAACGTAGCCCTATCGCTTTGTCTCGCAGCCGCGGCCTGCACGACGAATGCCGACATCGCGGCGCAGCGCGAGGCGCAATTCCAATCTCTCGTTGGCGGGACCATGGCCGATTTCATGCGGCGCACCAGCCTGACGCCGTCCGATGCGTATCCGACGAGCTCTGGCCGGACCTTCGTCGTGCATGGCCCCACGACGTCGATCGTGGTCCCGGGCAGCTACGGGGCTCCGACGGTGGGACGCAGCTTCCAGTGCCAGATGCTCGTCGAGACTGAGGCTGCGGATGCGAAGGGCACAGCCGATAGCTGGCGCGTGACGCGGATCACCCGAAGCGGACCTTGCTGACGTCGATAGAGGTTGAGCGGCTTACGGCAGGAGCACCAGTCCGGCGACGTAGCTAGCAAGAAATCCGGCAACGAGGTTAGAGCAAGTAGATTGGATCATCGCGAGACCTCCATTCGGTTGAGCCGGCGTAATGCCGGTCATCGGAAGATTGAGGAGGACGAGGGCGACGATCGAACCTGACAAGACTCCAAGGACTGACGACCTGCACGACGCTGCTGCCGTAAGCCGCTCGACGACGTAGATGGGCATCGGCGGTCGAAATGTGAAGCCGCCCGTCAGCCTGCGTCACGTCGATTGTGGCCTACTCGGCGCCGGGCTTCATTTTCCACCAAGGCACATACTGATTGATCTCCGCTTCGAACGGGTACGGACGTTGCCGGCCGCGCTCCGGAAATAGTTCCTGCAATATAGAGAACAGCAACCACCCATCATACGGTGCTTTCGTCGCGGCGCGCACCGTTGCAAGAAACTGCTGTGCTGTAAGGACTGACAGCGACGATTCAAGATCGTCAATCAGTGCAAACGCGATTGGTATTCGATCCTGCTCCCGGATCTCGGGGTCTTGGTCAGCCAAGTCGCCCGCTTTCCTCAGCACTTGGTTTCGAACGGCCGGTGCCATCGACAGCCATGTATCAAGCGTGACAATCATCCCTATCGCAGCAGGGCTGAGCCGCTCCATCGGCGCTAAGCCGCGCCGAACATGGGAAGCAAAGCGCCAAATCTGGCGGACGCCCCAAGCAAGTTCGTCGTAGCCATTGGCGTCGCTAACATCGGGGACAGACGAATAACGAGCTGCGAGGGGCATTCGAACCGCCTTGCATTCGACGATAAGCGCTAACTCGTCCTGGTCGTAGACAAGAATGTCGGGCGTGGGCTGCTGTTGCCGCCGGAAGGAGTACTTGTACTCGCCGGAAACTCTTAACGGGGCGGTCATCGCCGTTAGGAGACGTTCGGTATACCTCTCGAACTGCCGGCCGACTTCTTTGGTGGCGTCGGGTGGCCCGCCAACGATATCGTAGAATATGCCTGCTGAGCCCCTCAGGCTGACGAGCTCGGGCAGTGGCGCGTAGATCAGATCGTCAAACGTCACACAGGGATGCGTTCGGAGAATGCTGATTTTGTAGGCCGTTTCACCGTCGCCTTGCCGAAGTTCAGCGGCGACCTGTCGCGCTTCCTGGATCGGCCGTGAGATTGCGGCAACCACCGGCGCCATGACTGACCTGGGGAAGCCGTACGCCTCCAGGCCGTCAGTCAGCCGAACACAAGGCGCCTCCATCAGGGCAGCGTGAATAGCAAAGCAGGTAAACGTGAAAGCTTCGAAAGTGAAACCGTGCTTGCGCTCGAAATGCGCGCGAGCGTGCGGGCCGCCATACAGATAGCCTGCCCGAAAAACTTGCGGCAGGGATAAGAAGCCACGCTGCCATTCGAATTGCCGCTGTGAGATGCGCGCGAGGTTGGCTATTCCTCGGCCGGCCGGGGGCGTAAGTAGATGTTCTTCGTTTTCGAGATCGTTTAGCACCTGAAAGAATCGCGACATTTCGCTGAATGAGCTGCAGGCGCTAATTGGGCCAATTATGTTGAGGGCCTTGGGCGCAATAAGAGCTTCGTTGAGAAGCGTCTCTATCGCCCATGGATGAATGGATAGGGGGTGGTTGAGCCGATCGACGACTGCGTCTGGCGGAAACCGAAGTATCCTCTCAACACCGGCCTCACGCCCGGATTGGATCGCGTGCGTGGCCCAGCACATAGTGAAGAACGCCTGATCGGGAACGCGCGCTAGCATCCGCTGGAGCTTGCGACGATAGATGCGGCGGCGGATCATCTCCATTTCGGATCGACTATTTACTTATCTGCGCAAGCTCGTCGAGCAGGCCGAAGGCCCAGAGCGCCATCGCCACTAGAATACCCCAGCCGGCCGCAGCAAACGCTGCGTTGCCATGGCTATGAAGTTCGCGGCGCCAGCGAGGCCAGGCAGCCCTGCGCTCTCGCTTTTCGGCATTACCCCGGCCGATCTGCTCCCAGTGCCCCATCAGAAAAGGCTGCCCTGCGTAGTCGGCTCTGGCGCAGGCGGCGAGGGTTCGGGCTCGACCGGGGCGGCTGTCGCCGGATCGTCGTCACCGACGCCGGCCTTGTTCATCCGCTTGTTGACGATCCATTCCCGCAGCTCCGGCGGCGGCTTCATCAGCACATCCTTGCCGGCAATGCCGTCGAGCCAGGCATCGAAGTCTGACGGATGCAGCATCGCTGGCATACGGTCGTGGATCTTCGACATGAACTCATTGGCTTCACGGGTGATGATACTGGCGCTGATCACCTCCTCGCCATTCTCGTCGCGCCAACGCTCCCAGATGCCGGCGAAGGCCAGGATCGCCTCATCCTTGGCGCTGATGAAGTGCGGAATCTTGCTACCATCCTCTTCAGTCCATTCGTAGAAGCCCGAGGCAGGGATGATGCAACGGTTCTTGACGTAGGCGCGCTTGAACAGGCCGTTGGTATCGACCGTCTCGATGCGGGAGTTGATGTGTGGCTTGATGTCCCTCTTCGTGCCCTTGTGCCAGGGCGGGATGAGGCCCCAGCGCGCCTTCCAGAGCTCACGCCCGGCCGGTGTCTTCACCAGAATGTCGATCAGCGTCGTCGGACCGATATTGTAGCGCGCCTGCACATTGCGAGCCGGCTCGGCCGGGACGGTGAGCGGCTGGCTGAAAGCGTAAATCTGGGGCCAGGTGTAGTTGACGCTATAGCGGCCACACATGTGCACCTCCACTCAATCGGCCGGCAGCCTATGCGGCCTTTTTGCGCTCGACCAGATAGTAGTCGTCGGCGCCGACTTCGGGGTGACCGAGATACGGTCCGCTGCAATAGCAGCCTCGACTTCCCAAGGCCGCCATTAGCTCGCCGGATATGACGTGCATCGTCCAGCCCTTGACCTTGACCTCATCGAAAAGGCCGAGATCAAGCATCTCGCTCATGGTAATTACATAGGGCTGGCCCGTCTGCTCCACCGCCTCGATCTCTTTGAGCAGATCGGCCATGAGCTTCTCAGCCTCCGACAACGCGGCGACGGTCATTCCGGGCGGGTTTCTCTGCAAGCTGCTCATCCTTTCCTCCTTCGATTAGAGTGAGGCCAGATATGCTCGGCGGCAGGTCCGGCGGGATGTTGGTGCCGAGATCGGGACAGTAACCGCCGCACGGGTCCGGGCGATGCGCGAGCCTGCCATTGCGCTTGGCCGGCCGGTGCGGACAGCTCGCATGAAAGCGTTCGACCAGTTTGGCGATGGTTTCCGCTGCCCCGAACTTCTCCGCCAACCGCGCCAGCCGGGCATCGCCATAGCGCCGGCAGCGGGTGCAGCGGAACCGGACGATGATCCAAGGATAGTGCTCAAGCGTCGTCTCCGGATGCGGGGTTTCATCACGGCTCGTCATCGACTGAGAGCGGCCTGGCGCCCTCCGAAAACAACCCGCGGAGAAAGCCCTTCGAGGATGCGCGATCACCGTCACGCGCGAGCTCGTCCAGATCCAGCAGCAACGCCCGTATCAACGCGCGCTCACTGCCATGCTCCGCGATCAGATCATCGATCTCGGCTTCCAGTTCCGTCATTGGCGACGTGTCCGGCAATGGCACGGCTGACATGGCTTGCGTCCTCTGAATGAGAACATTATGAGAACAAACCATAGCAGGGAGTCAAGCCATGGCAACCGTCGACACATTCTTCCTCCAGCCCTTCAAGACCCATCGGAAGCGACTGGTGCCGGGCCAGCGCGTGCCGGCAAAGACGAAATATCACGCCCTGAACGAGGGCGAGCGCCTGGGCCGCACCGCGGAAGGCGTCGCCGTCATCCATGTCACCGCGGATGACGAGACCGGCGAGGTCAGCGCGCTCGACGTCCTCGCCCGCCACGGCGCGATCCCCGAGGAATTCGAGGAGCAGATCAGGGCGCTTTGACCGCGACCGCGCCACGGCCGGATTTTCGATTGTTGGCCTATCGAGGGCGCTATCCGATCGGCATCATCTTCAGACACCGGAAGTGGTCTTTCATTGATCTGCCGCTAAGGGTGCATTTCGGCCCAAGCGTCCTCGGCCAGCAATTCTAGCAGACCGTCGTCGTCCGTGCTTATCTGGCGAACAGCAGCATGGCAGGAAAATCCGGGCTGGGGCTCGTGGACAATTCTGACCTTTTGTCCTGATCCTGCGCACGTCTCACGAATTCGCCTGACGTTACCTATCGCAAACCTGTCGTTTTTCTTAACTTCTCTTGCGTTCCTAAACGATTGGATCGTGGCCGCGATATCCGATGCTTTCGAGCCAGTGCCGTGGTATTCGACCCACGCGGCAGACAATGACGCCTCTTTGTCTCTGAGACGAAATGCAACGCCAAGGAACCCGATGACCTTTAGGTTCTCGTCGCGACGAAAGCGACTGGGCGTAACGTGTCTGGCGATATGGTCTGAATCCGGAAGCGGAACGACCTTAGCCAAACCACACCTCTGGTTCGTACGGCTGTAGGTATCGAAGGAGAAGACGCGCCGGTGCCTGGCCGGCAGCGCTGACCCGCTCCTCACCGACATATTTGATCACCGTGTAGCGCAATTTATCCTGCGCCAGGCACTCAACGGTTAGCCGATCTTTTCCTTTGGTCCAGGCAGCGACAATATTGCCCTCGGCCGTGACACCTAATCCGGGGCGACGGCTGAGTTTATTAAAAACAACCGCGCGGAGAAAGGTACGAAAAGAATCCAGCCTCGGAAGCTTATCGGAAAGATGCCAATTGTCGTGATCTAGCAGGCAATCGAGCTGCCCGAACATACCTGTTCGCCATGCTGTTTCGAGGTGCATGGAAAGCTGGGAAGCCTGAACTTTAAGTGAAACCAGGCGATCGAATACGGCCTCTTCGTCGGAAGGCTTCGAAGGAACTTCAATTCGGCTTCGGGGTGATACAGCCGGGTCGACCCAAGCAGTGCCCTGATCGACCGAGCGGAACCGCGTCTGCGCCGCCAGAGCGGTATCAACTAGCGATGCCGTCCCATCGGACACGGGCGAAATACGCGGCTTGCTCAGAGGCAGAGTGATCAGCTGATCAGCTGCCGCGTGCTGTCCGTGATGCATGCCTCAAAAATCTCGTTCTTTGATTCGCGGACCAGATCCAAGAAGCTCCATATTTGGTCATCCGCCTGCGGAACGTCAACGCGAAAGCGGTACATGTCGCAGTCGAGCAGAACGGAAATATGGTCGATCAGAACAGGTTCTACCGTAGCGGTCGTTAAGGTCACGCTAATTCTATTAGTGGAATGGGTTGACAGAACCTGCGCGTGCCATCCCAACGGAGGTGCATCTAGGATTTCCAGATTTCTAGGTAGAAATCTAAAATAATCCTGAGGATCTATATGTTCTTTCCCGTCAAATGGAATATCTATCCTGTTTATGTATCTAACACCTATCCTTTCTATCGATTTATGGCCAATTACTTTTCGCCATCTACTGTATTGATCTCTAACAAATGCTATATAATCGTCCCACCCGCAGTACGGAGCATTCCTAGAAACGACAAGAGATTTCCGAAGTTGTTGGATTACGTACCGTCCGTCGGCGGATGTGTACTTATGTCCAATAGGATTCTGCAAAATCTCGGATGTGACGCCGACGCGAACGGAAATTTCGGCCAGATCGTCGGACTTCCAATTGCCTTTTTTGAAGCGCGCGCCGAGCCTACTCAGCTCGCGGTCAGTCAATGCTTCCGAAAGCCGAAACTCAACCGTGGCTTCCGTAATTGGCGCCTTAGCGTACCCCTGGGCCAATAGATGCCTCCTCTGTCACCGCAGATTGCGATGGTCGTGATCACCCTACAAGCGACGCTCTGCAAGCCAAAAGTGCTGACGCGGTTGGAGATCAGCCGGCGCGCTTTGTGAGAAGCGGCCGCGTAACGATGCCGAGAGCGAGAGCAGCCGCACGGCGCCTCCGATATGCATCGCGCCATTGAAAACGGCGCTCGACTTCGTCATCGATCGCTTGCTCAGGCTGACACCTGACGCGGCGCCAGTCTCCTCCCGAGCCACCACCCGAAGCGTTGTGCCAGCATAGCCAATGCGATCGCGTAGCCGATGATCGCGACCATCCAGCCCACTGCGCTCACGCTTAAGGCGCCGAGCACCAGAGCTCCACGGCCAAGCACCTTCAGGATTGCGCGCGTCGTCACGCCTTTGGCCTGGCTGAGCTTCGCGGCCTTTCCGATATCACCGGCGTCGTCGGCCAGCGTCAGCACCTGACGAAGGCCGCGCTGTCCGGTGCGGCTGTAGAACACCCCGGCATCCTGGCCGAGCGTGGTGAACCGAGCCAGGGAGGCGGGCTTGATGATCCTGCCCGCGTTGGCGCGCGCTGCCGCGAGGTTCAGCCGCGACGCGGCTGCCAGATTGGCATTGAGGGCTGGACCGTCGATGGCGCCCGCGGCCGCCCGCGTCAGGTTCGCAGTTAGAGCGGGCGACAGCACTTTCGCCTTGCTCGCCGCTTTCACCGCGCTCAGGCCGTTTCGCGCCGGCAGGGCGCCACCGATACTCACCCATGTCGCGGATGATCGGAGAGAGCGATCGGATCGTCCGCCGCGGCAACCATCTGCCAGTGCTGAAAGCCAAGAGGCAGGACAAGAATTCCGGCTGCGGCAAGGCCGAGCCCAAGGATGGGCAAAATGCGCTTCATGCCGATGCGACGCTCCGAACCACTCCTGCCCGGAAAACCGCGCGCCTGCGATGTATCAGGCGATTCAGGCGGGATTTGAGCAACGGCCGATGAAGCGGCTTCCGTTCGGTGAAACGAAAAAGCCCGCCGCTTGGAAAGCGACGGGCCTCTGACTTCAGTCAGGACTAGGCGGCTCCGGCAATCGCCGGGAAACTGGCTTTGCCCTCCTGTCGGTGCGGCCGGTACATCCGCGGCGACGCATCCAACTGGAGAGCAGGCAGGCATCCAAGGATGCCGCGCGGACAACGAAATGGGTTGGCCCTTGGTTCCCTGCAAGTGTCGCGACGGGAAGCGGGCGCGTGATCTCCCTTCCTTCAATTCGTATAGCGGCCTCGACGCGCGGGCGCCGACTGAACGGTTTCGGCTTCGATCGCCGTCTGCAGCCGCCGATGCGCTTCGGCGAACGGCAGATCACCGCCGACGAGAACGCGCCGGCCGGATCTGAGCTCGGCGTAAAGTTCGAAGCCGTCGCCCGGGCGTTCTTGGGCGATGCCATAGCTCGCCACTTCCAGGTCTTCGCGTTCTGCGGCGTCTCGCGCTTCGCGGCGCGCAGCCAAATCGATGATGGTCGCGGTCATCTATGCATTCCCTTCGTAAGGGATCGCTTTCTAGGGCGATCGGTTCCGGGGCCTAGAAAGCCGGCATAGGCGGCCCTTCGCGCCTTTAGGCTGATGCCCTGGACATGCGCGCGAAGACCCCGGAAGGGGAAGCAGCTACGTCGGAGATTTCTAGGCTCTAATTACTAACGAACACATAAGAATATTGTATGTCAAACTGGCAAATCAAAGCATACATGCGACATTCAACCGACATACACTTTCGGAGTCGGTTGCTTGTTTTACAAATTTGCTTCTAGAATTGTTGCCATGACGGATTGCAAGACGCTTTTTATATCCATGGTGCAGACGATGGCTTTCGGCGCGATTGGGCCGGGCTCACATTCAAGCGCCGAATTTCGAACTCTGGCACTCCAGCTCGTGACGACTGTCGCCGGTGAGGCGGTCGTGAACATTCCGGCTGGCATGTCACTCGCAACGGCAGCTCGTGAGCTAGTGACCGCTTACATGCCCGAATTTGCGGAAGCGCGAGCGGCCAAACACTACCACCACCCAGAGTGGCTACCCGCACTCGAGCTCCATGAGCTCGGCGAAACGGAAGAGCAAGTCGACGGACAATGGCGTCCGGTAAATTCGCGATGGGAGGGGCTGCCCGGCGACAAGAGCGGCGAACTCGACATTATGGCTGCGCTACGGGAACGGCCGGCGCAGCGATGTAGAGAGCTCGCTCTGAAGGTCGGTCTGTCCGAAAACTGCGTCAGAAGGCACCTTCGCGCCCTAAAAGGAAACGATTGCGTCAAGGATCACGGGCGTCCGGCCCGATGGTCTCTTGCTTGGGCCCTCGTCGTGGATTTAACGCGCCTTCCAAAGAGGCAGGTCTTGCCGACAGCTCTGACTGCGGCCCAGATCACGGCTCGGCAAAGCCGCATCGGAACGGGGCCGGGAAACAGCCGTCGCGGCCAACCCCGAACCTCGAGCAAGAAGAAACGGCCGGCGCGACCGCTGAGTAAAGCGATCGAGAATGCGGTACGGGGAGCTCTGCAGACATCGCCGCTCCTGCGGTGCCATGAGCTCGCCGCTGCAATTTTAGTCTCAGAGCCGTCCGCCAGGAAATATCTGCGCGAATTGGAGCTCCGCGGCGTCGTCGAGAAAGACGGCGGGCGCCCGATGCGATGGTCGCTAACCGCGGCGGCTAGGGCTGGACGTTCGGCGCCTGGATGATCTGGCGCAACAGAGCGTCGGTGAACGGCGTCTCACCCCCTCGCGCCGCGATGGCTCGCATCTGATCGACGCTGTCCGGCGCCAGGAAGAGATCAGCCAGTCTATTCGCACCGCGGCCATACCATGCCCATCGGACAGCATCGCCTGCAATGCGCGGCAAGGCGGTGCCGACCGTCGAGACGCCACCAAGCGCCACCGGCACGGCGCCGAGGTCATCGGCGATCTGGCGATTGAATTCTGTGGCGCTGCTTTGCGGCCTTCGCATGCCGGTGGCCCGCAGAATGTCGACCATGTCGTCCACTGCGGGCCCGGCAGTGGCGCCGTTCGGCAGGGCGCCGACGACGCCGCGCAGATTGGCTTCCTGCTGCGGCGTGCCGGCGATGTCCTTGGCGAAGCGAGCGCCGCCGTACTGGTTCTCGCCGCCGACGAGCCGGCCCGCGCTCTGATCGAACTGATCGGCCAGGCGCTGACGCGAGATGCCGGCGGCGAGCTCGGGATCGCGCGACGACATGCGCATGATCGTGTCGACGAACTCGGCGTCGCCACCGCCAGCGGGCGCGGCGGCAGCACCGCACGCGACGCCGCGGCGACCTGGCCGAGCGGCCCGGCAGCTACAGTCTGAACAATGTCGCGGCTCAAATCCGTGTACGCCTGCTTGCCTGCGACGAAGTTGGGGCTGTGCTGCTCCATGAGCTCGTCGATCTGCGCAATGCTGGCGTTCATCGCTTCGGGCGGGGCGGTGTCGACATTCGCCCAGGTATAGCCCGGATCGACGGCCGCGGTGGGCGGCCGGAGCGCCCATGGAAAAATCCTGAAAGAAAAGTCCAAATTCTACGGCCAGCCGGATCATCAGGTCAGAAAGGCAGCGGGAACCTCTCACACGCCCGCTGAAGGTGACCCCAATGACGAAACTTCAGATCGCCGCACTGGCCGTCCTGGCGCTCAATAGCACAGCGCTCGCGCAGGACGAAACCACGGTCAGCGGGTCGGTGACGGTTCAGACCGACACCGGAAAGGTCAGCTTTGATGCCGGGGCCAGCCACACCCAAAACCGGGGCAACACCCAAACAACCGTTCGGGTCAACACGGACGGCAAGAGTGTGACCATGTCCGGCAGCCAGACCACAAACTCGGGCGGGCGGTCACGCTGAGGCGATCGAGGCCGCCCTAGGGCGGCCTCATTTCACCATTTCAAGAAACCTACTGTTCTGAAAGCGATGCAGACAATGAACATTGTTCTGAAAGCTCTCGTTACCTTCGCGCTGCTATTCGGTGCCGGCGCAACAGCCAAATCGCCCGAAGCCGTCGACCCCTGCCAGGATATGGTCGTGAAGGCTCGCAGCTTCGACCGTTCCGCGCTTTTGAGATTCAGCTTTGAGAAGATTGATGACGCCTTGCAGGACGCGACAATATCGCTGCTAGCGAAATGCCGGAAGGACGGGTTCGCGTCGATCGCAGATCCCAAGGCGTGGTTATTCACCGCTACGCAACGCAACCTTTACAAGCAGTGGAATGTTGAAAAGGCGCGCACCCTTCGCGAGGCCGAGTTCGCGCGGCGACAGGAAACATTTGCCATTCCTGTACCGGCGATGGCGCCAGACGCGGCTAGCAGGCTGCTGAAAGAGGCCGGGAGGCTTTCTCGAACCCTGAGCGAGGGGCAACTTCTGACGTTGCAGGATCGTCTTTTGACTTCGCGCACCGCGGAAGAAATTGCCGCAGATCGCGGCGATCCTCTAACCACCATCCAGGGGCAAATACGCGACAGCAAGGACGCTTTTGCTGGCGTCGTGAAGCGATTGGGACCAGAGCTTGGCGACAGCGCAACCGCGAACTTCGAGGTTCACCCGGAGATTGGCGCTATCATCGGCGTCCTGGTCGTTGGCCTGGCTCTCTACATCTTGTATCGGATCGGCGAGCCACCGGGGGCGAGCAACTGGCGAGATTTCGAGAAGGCCGCCGCTGCTGCAGCTCAGCAGGCGCAAGAGCATGCGCAGGCTCGCCGGGTGGCCGCCCGGCCTGCATTGACCGCTCGCCCCGTGCGTTAACTAGTGGCGGCCTCCTTCGCAGCGGGTGTCAGAGAATGACACGGGGCGAGTTTCAATATTGTTCCGCGCAACCGGCCGGGTCACATGACCTCTTTGATTGTACGCGATTCCAAAACGTCACTTCACCTGAACAGAGCTCGACGGAGTGCCGAAGAGGCCGGTGTTGTACCTCGCCTTGTAGTTCGGCTCGCCGCTCGCGTTGACGCCCGACATGGATTCAGCGCGCTCCTGCGCCGCCTGCTGGCCGAGCCCGGTCGTGAACGCGGCGAAGAGCTGCGAGAGCGGGTTGAAGGTCTGCGGTGCGGAAAGGGCCGTGGCCCGGTTAATCGCGGAGTTCGCGGCGCCCTGAGCATCGCCGGTGACGTTCAGCGTCTGCACCAGATCACTGCGTGCGCCTTCGACCGCAGCACGCGATTCATTCTCGTGGTTCAGCCCTTGGTCGGCGATGTTCTGCTTGTTCGTGTCGTAGAGCTTCTGCAACTCGCCGACTTTCTCAGCGCGCGTCGAGCTGTCCAGCAGCCCCGACCGATCGAGTGAGTAGGTCAGCTCCTTCTGCGCATCAGCATACTGATCCTCCAACTGAGGCGTCGCGTATGCCGTATAGGCGTCGCGGCGGCCCTTGAAGAAAGCGTCGTTGAAATTGCCGTCGAAGATGTTGGCGATGCGATCGGTGCCGGCGCGAATACGGCCTTGACGTTCGTTCTCTTCGAAACGCGCGATGTTAGACTCGCGCTTGCTCGTTTTCATGCCCATGGCGAGGTCCTCCCCTCAATGAATTGCCCGGGGCGCGGGTGCACCCAGATGCGTTCTGATCTTCGTGGCCTGGGCCTTAAGCACGTCGCCGCGGGCGGCCATGCCTGCCTGCAGGTGGACGATCTCCAGCCGGTTCGCTGCGATCGTGACCGCGTCGAAGCAATCGAGGTGCAGATCGGGCGGCAAGGCCGGTGCGTCCTCTCCCCATTGACCGACCAGCATGGCGCCGGCTGCCAGGATGAGCGTCGCGTCTTCCGCGCCATCTGGCAGGCAGCTTTCCAGCTGCGGTCGAAGGTCAAGCAGCAGGTTCGCGATCTCGTCGCGACGCGCGACGGAGATAAGTCGCCGCTCCGCTTTGCCGGCTATATGCAGGACAGTGCGGAAAGCGCGCAGAAGGTGTTGGCACGACGCGGCCTCACGCGAAGCAGCCAGCAGGCGAAAGCCGACGGCCTGCGTCATGCTGTCGACCTCGGCACTTCCGACGTCCTTAGTGAGACTTGGCGTCCCGACCTCAGCCATTGACGTCGCCTCGAGTGTCGGCCCCATCGGGCGGGATGAACTGAGGCACGTGCTCCAGCGCATCGCGAATGATGGCCGCTGTCTGGCGCCTCAATCGCTCCTGAGCTTCGGCCTGGCGTTTCGCCGCCCGCTCCCGGAGCTCCTCCCCGATCGACATGCTGTGGCAGTCGTTCCGGAAGATCCGGGCGTAAAGATTGATATCGCGAGCGGCGCCCGGAGACAGGTGCTTCAACGCCGCGGAGTCGCCACCCCATCGAGCGATCTGCAGACCCATTGCCCACATCCCGGTACGGATGCCCTCGCGGCTGTAGATCGCGGGCAATAGACGCATCGCAGCCAGTTCGGCACGCAGGGCTGCATCTTTCAGCGCCTGGGCCTGTCCCGGCGAGATGGCCGACGCTGGTCCCCTCGCCAGCGATGCGAGCGCTTCGCTCAGCGCCCAGGCAACATGCTGTCCGCGGCCAGCTTGTTCAAGCAGACCGATGATGAACGCGACCCTGTGGCCAACAGCGATTTCCTCCGAGCTCGGAGGGTCGGCCTCAAAGCCGAAATCGGGGTCGTCCGCGCTGATCTGGTTCGTCGTCATGTTCGGCCCAAACGGCGTGATGACGGGACGCTAGCGGCGGAAAATGCGCGGATACAGAGACAAAATTCGGCGAGTTTTCGCGCAAAGTGGCCGACAGAATGTCCGAAAGTTGGTGGGGGCGAAAATTGGTAGCGGCGCCCGACGAGGCTTTCGCGAATGCGTTTGGACTACCCCGGGAGGGTGCCCCCGGCTGCCGGGCAGCCGGCCAGTGCATCATGGATCGTCCGCAGGGGTATACCGCTGCGGACACGGCGTGGAGGTGCAAAGAGGGCGTCCGCAAGGGTTGACATTGATCAACGGACATTATCTTATACGGACATAACCTTAACGGACTACAGAAGGCGATGCCATGCAGACTGTGCTCTACGCCCGCGTTTCGACAATCGATCAGACGATCGCCCATCAACAGGCGCAGGCCGAAGCCGCCGGTTTCAAGTTCGATCGGGTCGTGGCCGATCATGGCGTCTCAGGCGTCAGCACACGACTCGTTGACCGCCCCGAGGGCCAGAGGCTGTTCGACATTCTGCGCGCCGGCGACGTGCTAGTCGTGCGTTGGGTCGACCGCCTCGGCCGGAATTATGCCGACGTGACGGACACTATCCGCGAGCTCATGCGGCGCGGGGTGATCGTGCGGACCATAATCAACGGAATGACGTTCGACGGAGCGACTAGCGACCCCATTCAGCAGGCTGTTAGAGACGCGCTGATCGGATTCATGGCGGCCACGGCCCAGGCTCAGGCCGAAGCGTCCAAAGCCGCCCAGGCAGCTGGGATCGAGCACGCGAAAGCCCAGGACGGCAAACGCTACCTCGGACGCAAACCTAGCTACACGCGGCGACAGTTCGAAACGGCGCAGGATCTGTTGGCCCAGGGCAACGGCGTTAGTTTAATCGCAAAATCTACCGGTCTCAGCAGACAGACGGTCTATCGTCTCAAGGACGACCCCGCAGCCGCCGAGTTTGCCTTGGCCGAGTGGGAGTTGGCTGGACGGCTTTCCGCCTAGATTGTCCTGGGAGTCGGCGTCCAGCTTACCTTGAGCAAGGATAGGCTCGACGCAGGCCGTCTATCGCCGCGGTAACGATTGTGGTGGGCTCGTGGGGGCCTTTGAGCGCCGCCGATGCGGCCGCCCAAGCTTCTGCGCTCGTCACCATCACGCCAGGCTTGCAGAACAGCGCTTTCTCGCCGCCGGCAATAAGCTGGACGTTGGCGTTATTCAGTGTCAGCGCAACGGTCCCGATGAACACGGCCCGATCTCTTTCGGTGCCCGCGGACGGCCGCAGCTCTTCGGCCTGGCAGAATGGCGCCCACAACACAAACATTGCTGCGGTGACCAAGGCGCGCATATTCATCTCTCCGTCGTAAGGTCGGCAGTGCCGAACCTCGCATTCATTTGGAGCAGCGGCAAAGGGCTCTGGCGCGCGCAGCTGCGCTAAACTGAGGAAAAGCACATGAAAACGGCGCCCGAGGGCGCCGTGTTGCCAATCTTGTATAGGAAGCCAGCGTCTCACTCGGCAGCTTCAAGCTCAGAATTTGCCGCTTCGGCGTCCAAATAGTCTTCGTACAGATCGATGACCTTGTCGGCGAACTCGCCGCCGAGATCACAAAGCGCGAGATCGTACTTACCGTCGGACCGAGCCCACAGACGAGCTTCCGGCGCCCCCACTACAGGAACGGGCTCTGCGTTAGGGTCGAATCCTACAGGGTCCACTTTGAGCGCTGCGATTTTCGCCGCCTCACTCGCCGCAAAATCGGCAACGTCAGTCGTACACATCAGACCGAAAGCTATCATCTCGTCGCGAAATCGTTCCCTTTTCCTTGGCGAGATGCTTGGGTTGTTCAGATCCTCAGCGATCCGTTGAAACATCGACAGTTCCTGATCGTAAACGTTGCTCATGGCTGTAGCTCCACTGCCGCGTTCTAGGCGGCGATTGATCACCCGGAGCTAGAACACCGGCTACGTCGGCCTCAGCGTCTTTAGGCTCACACCCTGGACATACACGCCGAGACTCCGGGCATATCAAGTAAGCCCATTACCTATATCGCGCCGGTGCGCTAACTTCCACGAGAAAATTACGCTGTGGTAAACGACATCGTCAAGAAATATCTTGTCCGTCCTGCCCATCTATACAAAACGGTCTAAACGGACAAACAGGACACTACTCATATTTACTTGCGAATCACAAATTACTCGGTCAATCTTTCGTTGAATGTTGGATTTTTTGGCACGGGAGGTTCACATGATGATGACGGAGCGTGAGGTCGCGGCCTACCTGCGGTGTTCGACCAAGAAGGTCCAACGCCTGCGTTTGGACGGGCGGCTAGCCTATATACCCGGGCGGCCGCCCCTAATCGATCGAGACGATCTGCTTGCCTATATCGCTGACGAAACGCGTTCTGCGAATGCGGCCGAGGCGCCTACATCGGAGATTGTGGAAGCGAGAAGGCTAGCAGCGGAGAAAGCCTCGTTTGCAGCGGCTGCGATACGCGCGCGGGAGGCCTGGCTCCAGATGAAGCTGGGAAACGTAAAGCGGCGCCCTAACCGACCATCAGTCAAAGACGGAGACTGAGGCGGAGGCCGATTTTCGTCCGGCCATCCCCTGGCGCATGGCTGCGGCCTGGGCTTCCAGCTTGGTCGTGTGCGCCCGCAGTTCGTCGCCGGTCATCTCGTGCAGCTCCTTACTGGCGCCTTCGTCTCCGGCGCCGCCCAGATATCCGGCAATATCCGCGATCCACCTGGCGGCCGTGACACGTGCGCCTGCTGGCGTTTTTGGATCGCGTACCATCGCAAGCGCTGCGTCGTAGGCTGCCCGGATGCCAACCGTCCGGACGTGCTTTAGGAAGTCATCATCGTCGACTTCGACGAGCTCAGCGTCTGTGATGTGGTCGGTCATGCGAACACTCCAATAGGATCGGAGGAGATCTCTGGATCAGCCTCCGAATTTCCAAAAGCATTTGGTACGCAATCTGGAAGCTGAGGAGGATCATCCGGCGGCTGCGCGCGGGCTTCCATCTCGGCAAGGTCGGCCCTCATTGCTGCTGCAGTTTCCTCAAGCTGGCGCACGCGTTCCCGCAGTGCGATCGACTCGGGAGACAAGGGTGGTTCCTCGCTCGGCTCCGGAAAGATGCCCAACACGGCCCGGTTCTGTTGGCGCAGGATCTTTTCGCGACGCCTGGCCGCTGCGCTGCCCGGCTGGTGCGTTCGATGCCAGCGCTCATGTTTCGCTCGCTCTTCAGGCGTCATGGCCGCGATCCGGGCCGCTCGCTGGGCCTCCCGCCGCTCTCGATCTTTCAGTTTTCGGTGGAGCTTCTCGTTCGCGCCAGGCGAATTCGGATCTGGCCATCGGACCACGTGCCAGTTGTCGGCGGCGGGGGTCGTGCCACCATGAATCCGACAGCGGCCGTTCTTCATTGCGAGGTTGCGGCAGGGCTCCCCATCGCGCTTCGCCGCTCCGCAGAGCGGCTCGGACTTGGCACGGTGGTTTTGCTTGCGTGCTGCAGCGCGGGCAATCTCGCGGAACTCTGCTGAGCGCTGCCAAGTCGTCGGACCGTTGGCCTGGGGTCTTCTCCGCCGGCTCATTTCGCGCCAAGGCCCCGTGACGTAATGCACCGGCTCGGCATCGTCGGCCTACCCCATTGCACCGTGCCACTAGAGATTTGCGGAAACTGCGGCTTGTGTGCGCGCGAAGACAGCGAAAGCTGCCAATCCCCGGGCTTAATATAAGAAGAAGGAAGAAGAATGATTCTACCTCTCGCACACGCAAGCCGCAGTTTCCGCAAATCAGCGATTTCGGGATACGGAATGGCCGGGCCAACGCTCATTTTGCAGCTCCTCCGGACACATTGTCCGTATCCGTCCAATTTCGGCGCAGCTCCGATGCTTCCCGAATACGCTCTCGGCGGGCCGCTCGCTCCGAAGCCTCCCGCTTCGCACGCTCGCTAAACCGCTCACGGACGAGGGGATTGATGATCCAGCGTGCCGGGCCATCGCTGTCCCGTCCCGTGCTCAGGCACCACCCGGCCTCTTCCAGCTCGCGCATGACCGCCTGCAGAAGCCTCCGGTTTTCATCGCCACGCAGGTTCTTCCTCGCGTCGTAGATTGTGCGACGGTTCAATTCGTTGAGCTCGGGCTTGGTGAGGAGGTAACCGGCGATTTCCCTGGCTTCGCTCGCCGCGGCCGCGGCGCCGAAGAATTCCTCGTAAAAGCGCAAGCCGTGCCGGATTGAGAGCCTGGCGAAGTTTGAGGCCCGCGTGACCGTCTCCGGGTCGATCCGCATCTCGGGAAATACCTCGCCGAATGCAGCGAGCATTTCGACCGCATGGAAGCACAGCGTGAGGCGCGCCAGGATTTTCTCCCATTTCTCGACATGGCCGCGCCAAGCTGAGGAGGCGCCAGGGAGCTCAGCCTGCGTCTTGATAATGCCAGTGGAGGCGCGAAAGACGGCCTGCGCCTCAGGCGTCATCCGCAGGATGTGGCATCCGGCAGGCGCTGACGCCAATCCTCGGACAAGGCGCCTGTAGGCCTCCTGAGCCTCGCGATCGGGAGCCTCATCGGCGCCAGTGCGCCGAGATCCGTCGTGACGGAAAAACAGGAAGCGTTGGAGCATCCCGTCGGCGCCTAGGTCGCTAGTTAGCTTCGCGATTTTCTCTGGTTGGGTTCCGGCCAGCAGGCTCATGAGTGCGCAGTCAGCCCGGACCGGAGCAGACGAGACGCGATCGACGGTGATGCTTCCGCCGTCAAAGAAGCGCAGCATTTGTCCGCGGTCAGCAGACCCATCTTTCTTGTAGGCGCCCAACGCGCCGAGCAGGGACACCAATTCATCCGGTGCTCGCAGGATGCCACGGGGGTTGTCGGCGTGGATTTTGATCTGCTTCTCGAGCGTGACGTCGTCGACGACCGCGCGACGGATTGAAGGCTCGGGCAGAGGAATGCCGCCGGGTGGCTTGCGCTTCGTCTCAAGCCATCGCGCGTGCCGTGGCATATCGACCTGTGCCCAATCGCGATCCTGATCCCGCAGTGGTCGAAGCGCTTCAGAGATGATGGGCGACTTGCCACTACCAGGTTCGCCGACAAGGCAGATCCACAAGCTTGCGGGCTCCGTCCACTCGGTATCGTGCTGGCGCACCTGAATTCGAAGTGAGTTTCCAATAGCCGCGGAAACAGCTCCCACGGCGCAAGCAGCCGCAAAGGCTTCCGGTACGCCTTTTCGCCTCGCCTCGCTCGCGATCCAAGGAAGCACGGCGCTCGGTACGGAGTTTGACGGTAGCCTGCCTAGTTCCGCGGGCGAGGCGTCGCCAAAAATGTCGATCGGCTCCGGCAAGTGGCCAGCCGGAACAGTGCCACCAGATGTTTCAGGAAAGAGCGGTGCGTCGCTACCTTGCGAATCCAGCCAGAGCTCGGCCTTGATCGCGCTGCCGGTTGACGAGTGCTTGGCAGCCAGATCGAGCAAGTAACCGGCACCCACGGCAAAGGGGGGATTGACCGACCCGAACACGCGTGCGGCGTCCTCTTCCGGCTCCAACAGATCGGTGCGCTCGCTGAACTCTTCGAAGATGCGCAGCCCGGTCTCGTAGTCGTCCGGTAGGGCCGCGCGTAGTGCAGCCGCGATCTTGACCCAGCCGTCGTAGTCGAAGAGTGCGTGCTTGTTCGGGATGGCGGCAACCGCCCGTTCTATCAGGGCAGCATCACCACGCAGCCCGGTCTGGTCGACCTTGTCGCGGTCCACGCTGGCTGCGCTATCACTGCCGACGGGCGGCAAGAGCGACCGGACACGTCCCCTGAACGTGTCCAACGTCCCCTGATCGACCAAGGACAGCTTATCGAACGAGGGGCGCCCTCGAGGCCACTGGTAGGGCTTCCCCGTCTTGGCGTGGACACCGTCGATCACGAGCTGCTTGGGCATCTCGATCTGTTCGATCGCGCCACTAGCCCCAAGGAAACGGACCTTGGGGAATTTCAGTTCACCCACGCCCCGGTACAGCAAGGCGCGCTTCGGTGCCTGGCCGATGCGAACCGGTGCCGGTCCCAGCATCTCGATTGCGATCCGTTCGATCTGTTCGGCTTGTGCGAGATCCATGGCGTCGATGTCGATCGTCACGACCTCACCGCAGCGCAGACCCACGGACGCCCCGCAGGCGCCCCAGGCGTCGAGCGCCTCGTCGTCGGCCTGGATGGTTGACCAGCCCTTCAGCGTACCCCACAGGCCGCCGTCCCAAGGGATGCCGGGCTGCTTGCCGATGGAGTTGGCGGGCGCCTTAGAGTAATGCGATTTCGGATGCAGAGCCGCGCCGGGCGGAACGATCGGGATCAGCTCGCGGTAGCCGGCATCGTGCCATTCGCGGAAGGGATTCACCTTCGCAGCTACTCGGACGGCTCTAGCGTCCGGCGCCTTCGCGTCAGTTGAGAGCTTATGCGGGGAAACCAAATCACCGAACTGTCGAGACTGGACAACTGATCCGGTGACGGGTATATTATGAGAGTTCATTTGACATGCCTTTCGGGCCGGCGCGTGGTCAAGACGCAGCCGGCCCTTCTATTTCAGGTATTGTCGACTACGAGCCTCAGATGCGGTCTTTTCTTCTGCCGCGGCTTGGAGAACGCTTGGCCAAGTCGCTGGCGCTTGATCGTGAAAAGGAGACGGTCAAAGCTATCGGCGGTAACCGACAGCGGGCGCGAATTGGAGACGAGTTCAAGGCGGCCGCCTTTTGCGCAGGCGTAAGCCCAACCGTAGCTTCGGCCTGCACGCTCAGCGGCAACGGTAAGCAGCAACGACGACGCGCCGCTTTGGGTAGGTCCGGTTGAGATCATCACCGCCCCTCTATTCCGTGCGAGAGGACGATCCTGCCCGACCAGGTTGCGCGGAAACAGGGGAGCGCCTTACGGGGCATTTTCGCGGACGCCATGTTGGGCACGGCGGCTGCGCTTCCAGGGACGCTCGCGCTCGATTTCGTCAAGCAGCTTCGCCGTACCGACCCCGGCGAGATTCAGCACGGCGACGTTCAACTCCCGAGCTCGTGTTGCGCTCCGCAGACCCGTCACGACCCGCCGCACCACATCGGCGAGCACGCCGGGGCCTAGATACTCCTCGGTTTTGGCGAACAGCGCCGTGTCGGATGCACCTGGCCACCGAATTTGCATTAGCGTGAACGCGCCGAAGACGATGTTCTTGATGCTCTCGTCTGGCTTCGGACGCCCCTTTTTGCCGGGTTTCTGGGGGTGTGCGGCGCGGTCTTGTGCCTGGAGGAACGACGCCAGTTCATCGATGACGATTTCGAGCCATTGCGGCCGCGGCGCCGGCGGCATCCCGAGACGTTCCAACCCCGGGATCAGCACATAATCCCGATACTTGGCGAACGGCAGTGTCCAGATGCGAGGATCGTCATGGATTTGCAAAGCCACGGAGAGGCGGCGGCCGTCAGAGTCCAGAGCTTGCCAATAGGCTTCATCGTCGGCGGGGGTTGGCCGGAGATGAGTCGCCAGAAACTTCAGCCTGGAGCCCGCCGGCGGATCAGTGAGCGGGCTCGGCCCGAGCATGATGCCTGCGCGAGGGTTGGGCTTCTTTGCATGCGCTGGTTCAGGAAGGGCCATCGTCAGGCACCCCACGACGCGCGAGCACGCTCGACACGAGCGGCAACTGCCACGCTGCCGCGCTTTGACGGCGTCCGGGTTTCCGCAGTTTCGAGCAAGGCAATCAGGCTGGCAGTGTACATCGTGCCGCCCCGCTTCAGTCAAAGACGGAACGAGCGGACGACTGAGTCGCGGGCTTTAGGCCGAGCAGTGCATCCGCGTCTGCGCGTCTGAACAGCACGCGGCCGCCCACTCTCACGGGCGTGATCTCATTTGATTTGATCATCCGATAGATCGTCGTTCGGGAGAGGCTGAGATAAGTCTGCAGTCCCTTGACGGTGAATGCGGCAGGTCGACTGTCAGTATCCATCGCAGAATCCCTCAATATCAACTTTCTTGATAGAGATTCAACAATGGACCATCCCGTGTCAAGTAGGCACTGCTATAGATTTTTCTGAAAATAAAATCGGACAACTTGTCCGTCTTGTTATCTAATCAGACACCGATCGGCCGGACAAATTGTCCGACCCTAGCGCGAAGACGTATCGATAGAGCCTTCACCACGTCGAAAACGCTGACTACACAGCGATTTATTTTGTGATACAGAATTTTGACGGGGTTCGTCCGCCGCCGGCGCTGTAGCGCTCAGCAAGGCTTAGGGTGAAACTTAGGGTTCCGCTAGAAGCGCGCGACAGAAAATCGAATAATATCAGCTACTTACGTGAAAAAGAGTGGCGGAGACGGAGGGATTCGAACCCTCGATACCCTTGTGGGGTATGCTCATTTAGCAAACGAGTGCCTTCAGCCTCTCGGCCACGTCTCCGTTGGAAGGCTCTATGCCCGATCGCGACCCGCTTTGACAAGCCGTCAGAACGCGCGATCGACAGGCATCGGGCAAATCGTCCCGATCAGGCCGCCTCAATGGCCGCCGGCACGGTCGATACACTCGATCCACGCCATTGCCTCATCCAGTGTCGCGAAGATCGGGCCCGGCATCCGCGCATCCTCGGCCTCGCTGAGGCCGAAGCGGATGCCATAGCCGTCCGCTTCCCGCCGAATCGCGATCAGGGACGGCTTAGCGAGAGGCTCGGCAGCGAAGGCTTCAGTGACTGGCATTTGCGGGCAGTTCCAGTTCGGTCGCCGGACTGAACGACCCGGCGCCTGAACGGTTCCCGAACGGCGCGTTCAGGTGAGTGGCCCAGCGCTAAGCGTCACGAATAAGGGCCTGCGGCATGCCGCAGGCCCTCCCCTCGCCTTGAGAGGCGCGTTCGTCAGTCGGCAGCGACGATCTTGCCGGCTTCCCACTTGTACATGGAGAAGCTCGGCGAGCTCAGGTCGCCGGTCTTGCCATAGGTCAGCGTGCCGATCGCGGTCTTGACCTCGAGACCGGCCTTCAAGGCCTTGGCGACCGCATCGGCCTTGGCGTCCTTGCCGGCCTTCTCGATGCCGGCCTTCAGCACCTCGACGGCGGCATAGGCGTTGAGCGTGAAGGCCTCCGGCGGGATGCCCTTCTCCTTCAGCACCGCCACCGCCTCGGCCGAGGCCGGGTTCTTCAGCGCGTCGGTCGCGTTGGTGAAGAGCGTGCCGGCCGCGGTGTCGCCGCCGATCGCCCAGAGTTCGGTGTTAGAGAGGCCCTCGCCGCCGATGATCGTCGCATTGACGCCGGCATCGTGCAGCTGGCGGGCGAGCAGGCCGCCTTCCGGGTGATAGCCGCCGAAATAGATCAGCTCGGCGCCGCCCGACTTCAGCCGGGTGATCACCGCCGCGAGATCCTTGTCGCCCGGGTTCACGGTGAGATAGGCGACCTCGGTGATACCGCCGGCATTGATGCCCTTCTTGAAGGAATCGGCGAGGCCTTTGCCATAGGTGCCCTTGTCGTGGACGATGGCGACCTTCTTGCCCTTCAGGTTCTTCAGCACATAGCTGGCGGCGACTTCGGCCTGCTGGTCGTCGCGGCCGCAGGTGCGGAAGACGTTGGAAAGGCCGCGGCTGGTCAAGGCCGGCGAGGTCGCGGTCGGCGTCACCATCAGCACGCCGCTCTCGGCGAAGACGTCGGAAGCGGCCATGGCGACGCCGGAGGTCACCGGGCCCACGACGAAGCGGACCTTGTCGCCGACCAGGAGGTTGGCGGCCGAGACGCCCTGCTTGGGATCGCCGGCATCGTCGGCGAGCTTCAGGACGACCTTCTCGCCGCCGATGCCGCCCTTCTTGTTGATCGCGTCGACGGCGGCCTGGGCGCCGTTCTTGACCTGGTCGCCATAGGCGGCGACGGCGCCGGTCAGCGGCGCGAGCAGGCCGATGGTGATGTCGGCGCGCGCCGGCGCACCTGCGAGCACTGCCGTGGCGAAGGCCGCTCCCATCAGGAATCGGGCTTTGAGCGTCATGTGCGTCTCCTCGTAGATCATACAATCTTTGCGTGCGACCCAATCCGCGGGTCGCCTGCGACCTGTATAGGCCAGAGCGAGGCGCCGCGGCACTGCGTGGCGCGTTTCTGTGCAGATGCAAAAATGCATGGCAGGCATGGCGGCCGCACTCCGACGCGGCTCAGAGCAGCCAGAATGCCTGCGTCAGCTGGACAACGCCCGCCCCCAGCATCAGGCTGCCGGAGGCGCCGGCGATGCGTTCGCCGGCCGAGCCAAGCCGCTCGGCGGTGATCGCCAACGCGACGACGGCCATGGCGCGCAGGTCCATCACGCCGCCGACGAGCAGCAGCACGGTCAGCCCGGCACAGGAGGCGCAACAGGCGAGGCCGAGCCGAAGCCCATGCCCGGCCGCGGCTGCCGAGCCGACGCCGCGTGAGTTCACCTGTCGGCACTGGCCGAGCAACGCCAGCTTCCAGCGCGACATCTGAAAGAGGCCGGCCGCGATGATCGCGAGGCCCGTGGCGAACGGTACGGCACGGGCCAGCTGAGGCCAGCGCAGCGCGGCTTCGAGCAGCGTCGCACCGCCGATGAAGACCACCAGGCCGAATGCGGTCCAGACCATGAAATAGAAGAGGCCGGCCAGAGCGGTGAACAGAGCCGGCCGGGCGTCGCCGGCTATCGCGGCATCCTCGTGTATCCTGCGGAGCACAGGCGTCAGCGAAGGCAGCATCATCGCCATCATCATCGTGGCCCACATGCCGAGGAAGGCCCCGATGGCAGCGGCCCAGGAGCCGCCGCAGAGTGGCGTCCAGGCCGTCGACATCGACCAGCCACCGGCCATCGGCACCTCGCCCATATCGGCCATGGCGCGGCAGATCAGGATGGTCGCGCTCGCGCTGGCGATGAACAGCAGGATGCAGACGGCGCGAAAGACGCGGCCTGCATCGGCGACGGAGACGCCGGATGGAATATCCGGCGCTCCGCGATCAGCATGCGCCCTGGCGCTCAGGCACAGCATGACTGGACCTTGCCGGCTGCCGGCGCCTCATAGGCGTCGCGCAGACGCCACCAGGGCCCGGTCGGCTCGTTGCGTCCCTTCGGCGCGCGGTCGAGCCAGGGATACATGCTCCAGATCGCGTCCATGCCGCGGGCATAGCTGGAGTAGGTGTGATAGATCGCGCCGTCCTCGCGGATGAAGGCGCTCACCCCTGGCCGCTCGCGCATGTAACCACCCGGAGTCGTGCCGCTCTGCACGGCGAGCCCGGAGACGACGCCGTTGCTGCTCCAGTCCATCTGCGGCTCGCGCTGGAAATTGTAGTCGACCGCGCCCCGCCGCTCCTGCTCCTCGGTGAAGGAGGCGCTGAAGTCGAAGTTGAAATCGCTCGTCGCCGAAGAGGCCCAGGGAAAGCTCCAGCCCATACGCCGCTTGAAGGCGACGAGCTTGTCGAGCGAGGCCAGCGACACCGCCGCCAGCGTTACGTCATGGTTGGCGAGATGGACATGGATGCCGTTGAAGCCGTCGGCGATCAGCGAGCAGGACGGGCAGCCGGCGGAGAAATCCGGGCCGAACATGAAGTGGTAGACCAGCAGCTGCGAGCGCCCGGCGAAGAGATCGGCGAGACCAACCTCGCCCGCCTCGGTGACGAAGCGGTAATCCTTGTCGATCTTGACCCAGGGCAGAGCCTGGCGCTGCCGCGCCACGGCATCGCTCTGATGCGTCAATGCCTTCTCGGCCGCGAGCAAGTCCAGCCGGGCCTTGAGCCACTCCTCGCGCGTTCCAGTGAGGTGAGCCGTCATGATGCTTGCTCCTGTCATCGGTTGACATTCGCCGCTCGCCGTTTCGCGATGCGGCGTCGGAAACAGGGGTAGGCTTGGGGCGACCGGGAGCGGGAGTGACAAGTTTGGCGGGATTTCGGGCGGCATGGATTCGCTGATCACGGCAGCCGGGAGAGCATTGGCGGCGGGCGATCCGTTCGGCGCGCTCAACCGCGTCGCGCTGCGCGAGGATGCGCCGGCGCTGGCGCTGCGCGGCATCGCCATGGCGCAGCTCGGCGACCTCGCCAGAGCGAAGGTCCTGCTCAAGCGCGCCGGCCAGGGTTTTGGCGTGAAGCAGCCGGTGGCGCGGGCGCGCTGCATCCTCGCCGAGGCCGAGATCGCTCTGGTCTCGCGCGATTTGTCCTGGCCGGTGAAGGCGCTCGATGCGGCGCGCACGACGCTGGAGGCCCATGGCGACCGGCTCAACGCCGCCCATGCCCGCACGATCGAGCTGCGCCGGCTGCTGCTGATCGGCCGGCTAGGCGAGGCCGAGCGATTGCTCGCCGGCTTCGACGGGAAGCCGTTGCCGCCGGCGCTGGAGGCGGCGCGGGCGCTCGCCATCGGCGGCATCGCCTTGCGCCGGCTGCAGGCAGAGCCTGCCCGGGCGGCTTTCGCGAAAGCGAAAGAGGCGGCAGGGCGCGCCCGCATTCCCGCGCTCGCGGTGGAGGTCGACGCGGCAGCTAAGGTGCTGGCAGCGCC
This sequence comes from Allobosea sp. NPDC003192, assembly GCF_050275675.1. Taxonomy (NCBI): domain Bacteria; kingdom Pseudomonadati; phylum Pseudomonadota; class Alphaproteobacteria; order Hyphomicrobiales; family Alloboseaceae; genus Allobosea; species Allobosea sp. NPDC003192. Next base: position 2,697 of record NZ_JBNNPK010000006.1, on the reverse strand, counting down.
GGCAGCGCGATTGATCAACCGAGGCGCGGAACGCCCGCTGATGCTGGGCGAGGTCGCGGCGCTGCTCGGCTCCGGCGCCTTCGTCGTCGATGCCTGCCGCAATATGGTGCGAGAGGCCGGCACCGCCGTGCCGCTGGCGACGCGGCCCGTGCTGTTTTCGCTCGCGCGCACGCTCGCCGAAGCCTGGCCGGCGGATGCCTCGCGCGAGGAACTGCTGAAGCGCGCCTTCCGGGCGAAGGAGGCCGATGAGTCGCATCGCGCCCGCCTGCGGGTCGAGATCGGGCGGCTGCGCGCCGAACTGCACGGGATCGCGGAGATCAACGCGACCCAGCGCGGCTTTGCCCTGAAGCCGCACCGGGCGCGCGAGGTCGCGGTGCTGGCGCAGCCGCTGGAGGAGGCGCATGCCGACGTGCTCGCCCTGCTGGCCGATGGCGAGGCCTGGTCGAGCTCGGCGCTGGCGCTGGCGCTCGGCACCAGCCAGCGCAACATGCAGCGCGCGCTCGAGGCGCTGGCCGCGGCCGGCAAGATCCAGTCCTTCGGCCAGGCGCGGGCGCGGCGCTGGCTGACGCCGCCGGTGCCCGGTTTCCCGACAGCCTTGTTACTCCCGGCTCCGCTGCCGGATGGCTAGACCCTGTGTCGGTCCAACCGAACAGAGGAGATCATCCCATGACCAGGACAGCCACGATCATCCGTGAATACGGCCCCTTCCCCGGCGTCGAGGCCGTGCATGGCGTCAGCTATGACGGCAAGAACGTCTGGTTCGCCTCGGGCGACAAGCTCAACGCGCTCGATCCGGAGAGCGGCGACACCATGCGCAGCCTCGACGTCCCCGCCCATGCCGGCACCGCCTTCGACGGTAAGCACCTCTACCAGATCGCCGAGGACCGCATCCAGAAGGTCGATCCGGACACCGGAAAGGTGCTCTCGACCATTCCCGCGCCGGCCGGCGGTGCCGATTCCGGCCTCGCCTGGGCCGAAGGCACGCTCTGGGTCGGGCATTATCGCGAGCGCCAGATCCACCAGATCGATCCCGAGACCGGCAAGGTATTGCGCACGCTGCAGTCGAACCGCTTCGTCACCGGCGTGACCTGGAGCGATGGGGAGCTCTGGCATGCGACCTGGGAGGACGAGGAGAGCGAGCTCCGCCAGGTCGATCCCGAAAGCGGCAAGGTGCTGAACAGCGTGCACATGCCGCAAGGCGTCTTCGTCTCAGGGCTCGAGGCCGGCGGCGACCGCTTCTATTGCGGCGGCGGCAAGAGCGGCTTGGTCAGGGCCGTGGCCCGGCGCTGACGGCCTAGCCGACCGCATCAGCGGGCGACCCGCCCGCGCAGCCGCGTCCCGTTCGGCAGGCGGCAGGAGCAGGCCGCCCCGGGCCGGGCCCGGCTCGGGGCCGCGCAGGCCCGGCGCGGGGTCTTGCAATAGGCGACAACGGCTCGCCGGGGCGAGGGATCATCGACCGCCCCGTAGCGTGGCATGTAGATCGGATTCTGCGAGCGCGGCGCGCCGCGCGGCGTGCCGCCATAGTCGACCGGCGGGCCGGCGCCGGGCAGGCCGCCCGGGCCCGGCGCATGCAGCCTGATATCGGGCTGATGATCGAAGATCGAGGGCGGCCCGAGGCCCTGGCGCGGGCCACCCGGCGCCAGCGGGGCATTGCCCGGCGTACCGATCTGGGCGAGCGTCGGGAGTGCAAACAACGATACGGCCAGCGCCGCCAGCGCGCATTTCCAGCATGTCATCATCGCCGGCCTCCGTTCCCAGCGCCAAGCCGAGCAATAGCCCGATCGGGTTAATACGCGCGACCTAGGCCCTTCACTTGAATAGAACAAGATCAACTCAGACCAATGCGCTACTGATCAAGTAGTCGGCATGGCCATCCTCCGAGTATATCCTCGACCGTGCCGAAGTAAAATTTTGCACTGGGCGGCCGATAGACCTCTCAGTCGGGAGGGATGTCATGCGACATTTGAACGGCAAGATCCTCATTGCAGGACTTTTCGTCACCACATCAACCTTTGCTTACGCCCAGGCGATCAGCCCCTGGCCAGAGTATCATGAGGGCTTCAAGATCGACGGCACTCCGACACCGCAGCCGCATAGCGCCTGCGAACGCAAGCTCATCAGAAACAGCTGGCTGTGGGAATGCAATCCGGCGGCGCGCGGCAACCCGTTCCGCCACAACGCAGTAGCGCCGTCCGGAGCGGGACCCACGATGGCGGACGCCGGCGGGGTACGCTACTACAACGCCCTGTCCGCGAACGGCCGCAGAACGCGGGCGCCGAGCCGCGACTGCGTGATCGTGCAGTATGAGCGCGACCTGCTCTGGACCTGCCCGCCGCTGACGACCGCTTCGATCGGCAGCCCGGCACCGGCGCCTCAGGGCGCAGCGGCCGGCAACATCCAATACTACAGCGCGGTTTCGTCCAATGGCAGGCGCACGCGCGCTCCCAACTCCGCATGCACACTGGTCCAGCAGGACGGCAATCAACTCTGGGCCTGCCCGCCACAGACGACGGGAGCCTTGTCGTCTGGAGGGCCGAGTAGCGATGCGAGCTTCGGAGGCAATGGCCGCAACGGCAGCGACGGCTCCAGCGGCGGAGATGGGAACTCCGGCAGCGGCGGATCGGGCGGCGGTTCGGCAAGCAACTCTGGCGGCAGCGGCGGCGTCAGCAGCAGGTCGAAGCGCTCGTGGAACTGCGC